>JBASBA010000083.1:0-2209 GCA_049650885.1 Alteraurantiacibacter sp.
GTGAACACCACTGCTCAAGGGGTCAATTTGGCACGCCGATCACCCCTCGAACGGGGTCAACATTGCACCCTGATCGAGGAGGTTGCGATGAAGGCCCACAAGCGTGCTTCGGATCGGTGTACACGCAGCAAGTTGCGTTCGCCTGGACATCCGCCTGGTTGGCAGCGGGAGAACGTCTGCCGCTTCTGGCAAGCGATCGCTTGCGGAAGATCGAGCGAGGACGCGGCGATGGATGCGGGCGTTTCGGCACCCGTTGGCGCGCGCTGGTTTCGGGGAGCAGGAGGGATGCCACCAACCCATTTATCGCCATCGGCGAAGCCATCGATTGGGCGTTATCTGACATTCCCCGAGCGCGAGGACATCGCGATCGCCGTGGCCAAGCGCACGGGGATCAACGCCATCGCCCGTGAGCTTGGACGGTCGCCGAGCACGATCTCGCGCGAGCTCAAGCGCAATGCCGCCACGCGAGGCGGTAGCTTCGATTACCGGGCAAGCACCGCGCAATGGCATGCCGACCGGGCGGCACGGCGGCCAAAGCCGAGCAAGCTGGCGACGAACTCGGCGCTACGCGACTATGTGCAGGATCGGCTCGCCGGACAGGTTTCCAACCCTGACGGCGTCGGCTTCAACGGGCCTGATGTGGTATGGAAGGGGCGCCGTGCTGTTCACCGCCAGAGCCGGCGATGGTCGTCGGCATGGAGCCCCGAACAGATCGCGCATCGGCTCCGGCTCGATTTTCCCGAGGATCCGACAATGCGCATCAGCCATGAGGCGATCTACCAGTCGCTGTATATCCAGGGCCGCGGGGCGTTACGCCGGGAGTTGAGCGCCTGCCTGCGCTCAGGTCGGGCGCTTCGCATGCCACGTGAGCGGGCTCGTAATCGCGGCAAGTCCTTCCTCGCTGAAGCCATCATGATAAGTGAGCGGCCGGCGGAGATCGAAGACCGGGCCGTCCCAGGACATTGGGAGGGCGATCTCATCCTCGGCCTCGGCAGCTCCGCGATCGGAACGCTCGTCGAAAGGACCACACGCTTTACGATGTTGCTGCACCTTCCGCGCATGGAAGGCTATCGACCGGGAGAGATCGTCAAGAATGGGCCACCCCTGGCGGGGCATGGCGCCGAAGCAGTACGCGAGGCGATCGCGAAGTCGATGACGAAGCTGCCCGACGCATTGCGCCAGTCGCTCACCTGGGATCAGGGCGCTGAGATGGCCCAGCACGCAAGGCTGCACATCGACACTGGGCTGCAGATCTACTTCTGCGATCCGCAAAGCCCGTGGCAACGCGGCACCAACGAAAACACCAATGGCCTGCTGAGACAGTATTTCCCGAAGGGCACCGACCTCAGTGGGCACTCCTCCGCTGAGCTTGATGCTGTCGCGCACGCCCTCAATACGCGACCGCGCAAGACGCTGGGCTGGAACACACCGGCCGAAGCCCTCGACCGATTGTTTCCAAACGTTCATATTGAAGGTGTTGCGACGGCCGATTGAATCCGCCCTGGCTGCCACGATCGCTATGATGGACGAGGCCTCCACGATGAGCCGGCCGGCGTTCATGGATCGCCTGTTCGAGAGCATCCAGGACGAAGTTCGCGTGCGCCGTCCTGCTCACCCGCCAACCTACGATGTAGCGGGCATAGACGTCGATCACGACCCGAAGGGCGGCGAAGCCAACGCCACATAGACGAACCCGGTCCAGGTCGCGACGTAGGTAAAGTCCGACACCCACAGCATATTCGGCGCCGGGGCATGGAACTGACGGTTGACCTGGTCGAGCGGGCAAGGTGCAGCCTTGTCGCTGATCGTCGTTCTCACCGGCTTGCCCCGGATCACGCCCTGCAGGCCAAGATCGCGCATCAAGCGCTCGACTGTGCAGCGGGCAACGTCGAAGCCTTCGCGGTTCATCTGCCGCCAGACCTTGCGCACGCCATAGACGCCGAAGTTCTCGGCGAACATGCGCAACACCTCCGGCTTCAAAGCCTGGTCGCGCTACGCGCGCGCCGACGATCGCGAAGGATCGCGCCGCTGGGCGATACGCTCGCGATAGGTAGATGGGGCGATCGGCAGAACCCGGCAGATCGGCTCGACCCCATACTCCTCACGATGCTCGTCGACGAACTGCGTCATCGCTTGAACGGCGCCAAGGATCTTCGGCTCGCTCCGCCTGAGCAAAATACGCCGATGCTTTGCGCAGGATCTCGTTGGC
>JBASBA010000084.1:0-1865 GCA_049650885.1 Alteraurantiacibacter sp.
CGCTTCTACGAGCCGGACGAGGACGGTAATCAGGTTCTCATCCCGCTTGGTGATGATCGCAACCAGGATGATGCACTGGGTGGTGAGGCCTATTACCTTGCCCGTGCCGAAGTGGAGATTCCGCTGGGTTCCGGCGCGCGCGAGCTTGGTCTGCGTCCGTCCATCTTCCTCGATGTAGGCTCTGTTTTCGGGGTCAACACCCCGCAGCTGACGCAAAGCCCGCTTCCCGATGGCCTGTTCATCGCGCAGCGCAATGGTGATGGCGATCCCCTGTTCGCCCAGAACACCCTTGATGCCGATGGTGCAATTGTCAGCACGGAATTTGTCACCAATCCGGTTTCGCCAGATGGCCGTGACAACACTCCGGTAGGCCAGCGCCTGCCACCGTTTACCGAGGAATTCCTCGGCGATACGCCCAAGCCGCGTGTCACCGCCGGTATCGGCGTCAACTGGAACTCCCCATTCGGTCCGTTCAGGATTGATGTCGCCTATGATGTGCTATCGGAGCGCGGGGACGAAACCAAAACCTTCTCCTTCAATGTAGGAACGCAATTCTAATGAATATTTTCGCTAAGTCGGCGCTGGGCGCCGCATGTGCCGTAGCCGGCGCCAGCCTCGCCATTCCCGCCGCCGCTCAGGTGAACGGTATCGCGACAGCCGACATCGGTTTCGCAGTGGCCAATTCGCAGGCTTTCCAGACCGGTTACCAGCAGATTGCAACGCAGTATCAGACGCAGCGCACCACTATCGAGCAGCGCACGCAGCAGCGTCAGCAGCTTGTCCAGACGTTTGACACCAATGGTGACGGGCAGCTGGACCAGGCAGAGCAGGCCGCTACGCAGGATGCCAACAACGCCACGGTCCGCCAGGTTCAGACGATCGACCAGGAAATCGCAACGCTGCAACAGCCAATCAACCGCGCCCGTGTATATGTGGTGCAGCAGGTTGCGCAGCAGTATTCCGCCGCTCTTCAGCAGGTTATCAGCGACCAGAACATTCAGTTCGTGATGTCGCCTGACGCCATCGTTTACGCACCCGAAGCTGCCGATATCACGACTAGTGTCGTAACTGCGCTGAACACGCGCGTGCCTTCTGTGCAGGTTACACCTGCTGCAGACTGGCAGCCCAGTGAAGCAGCCGTTGGCCTGTTCCAGCAGATCCAGCAGATCCTGATGATGGCCGCCATGCAGCAACAGCAGTCTGCCGCACAGGGCGGTGCCGCTCCTGCTGCAACCGGTCGCTAAGGCAAAAGGGTAGGGGCAGGGCCATGAGTGACACGCAAGACTACGACGTCGTTCGTATACTTGAGGCCCTGCCGCATCGCTATCCGCTGCTGTTGGTAGATCGGGTAAGTGAGCTGGTGAAGGGCGAGCGGATCACAGCCATCAAGGGCGTGACCATGAACGAACAGTTCTTCCAGGGCCATTTTCCAGGCCGCCCGATCATGCCCGGTGTTTTGCAGATAGAGGCGCTGGCCCAGGCGAGCGGTATCCTTGGTATCGAGACTCTTGAATTGGCCGGCACCGGCAAGCTAGTGTATTTCATGGCCATCGAGAGTGCCAAGTTTCGCGCACCCGTAACGCCAGGATGCCTGCTGACGCTTGAAAGCACATTTACCCAGCAGCGCAGCAAGGTTTGCAAATTCGATTGCAAGGCCAGCGTGGACGGCAAGGTGACATGTGAAGTCAGCATTACGGCGATGATCAGCTGATGGCCTGAGGCCGTCGGAAACTCATATCCAGACCTGGTGTTCAGCCATTATGAGATGGGGTAAGTGCCGGATCGCAACAACAAACAGGTTGCAACGCACGCCTTTCCCAACTATCGGGCGCGCTTTCCCAATCAACAGCTGGATCGGTCGGAAC
>JBASBA010000085.1:0-5832 GCA_049650885.1 Alteraurantiacibacter sp.
AGAAAACCGGGTAACTGATCCAGCCCCAGCCACTTTGCCAGCCTGTCCGGCCCCTCTATCTTGCCATCGGCGCGCACGAGCAGGGGAATTGCAGGCGCATCATCGATCATCTTTGACAAGCGGCGCACTGTGTTGCGCGCATGTCTTGCTGCCCGTGCGCGCTGCAACGAAGCCACTACCAGCCACACCGCGCCAAACGTCCAGGCGGCCAGCATAAGCCCCAGAAGGGCAACGGAAGATGGGGTCAGTTCCATTCGCTATGCAGCTATGAGCGCGCGCGCGCAGTTGCAATGCCTTCAACGCAAATGCCTGACTTCAGAAGCCGGAAACAAATCACCCCGACACTGTGGCCGGGGTGACTTGATTATTGCAACGCGCGTTTAGCGATCAATAGCGGTAGTGTTCCGGCTTGAACGGGCCATCTACAGGCACGCCGATATAGTCGGCCTGCTGCTGGCTCAACTTGGTAAGTTGAACGCCCAGCTTGTCCAGGTGAAGCGCGGCAACCTTCTCGTCCAGATGCTTGGGAAGGACGTAAACGTCGTTTTCATACTGGTCGTGGCGCTCCCACAGTTCCAGCTGCGCCATCACCTGATTGGTGAAGGAGCAGCTCATCACAAAGCTGGGGTGGCCGGTGGCGCAGGCCAGGTTTACCAGGCGACCCTTGGCCAGGATGATGATTTCCTTTCCGTCGGGGAATTTCACCAGATCCGTGCCGGGCTTCAGCTCCGTCCAGTCGTAATTGTCGAGCGCGCTGATCTGGATCTCGCTGTCGAAGTGGCCGATGTTGCACACGATGCTCATGGGCTTCATCGCCTTCATGTGCTCTGCCGTGATCACATCTTCATTGCCGGTGGTGGTGACGAAGATATCGGCGCGCTTCACGCCTTGTTCCATCGTCACAACCTCGAAACCGTCCATCGCCGCCTGCAATGCGCAGATCGGATCGATTTCGGTCACCAGCACGCGCGCACCGCCATTGCGCAGCGACTGGGCACTGCCCTTGCCGACATCGCCAAAGCCGGCGACGAGAGCGACCTTGCCCGAAAGCATGACGTCTGTGGCGCGGCGGATGGCGTCCACCAGCGATTCGCGGCAGCCGTAAAGGTTGTCGAACTTCGACTTGGTGACGCTATCGTTCACATTGATGGCGGGGAACGGCAGCTTGCCCTGCTTTGACAGCTGATACAGGCGATGGACGCCTGTGGTAGTTTCTTCCGATACACCCTGGATGTTCTTTACAGATGCGGTCAGGTAGCCGGGCTTGCGTTTGAGAAAGGCCTTCAGTACGCGCTGCATTTCGACTTCTTCGGCATTGCCGGGTTCCGGCAGTTCCTCGCCTTCTTCGACGCGTGCGCCCCACAACGCAAACATGGTGGCATCGCCGCCATCATCCAGAATGAGGTTGGCAGTCTGATCGGCATCATCATCGGTAGACCAGTCAAAGATCTTCCCGACATAGTCCCAGTAGTCCGCCAGGCTTTCGCCCTTTATCGCGAAAACCGGAATATCCTGAGCCGCGATTGCCGCGGCGGCATGGTCTTGCGTGGAGTAGATGTTGCAAGTGGCCCAGCGCACTTCGGCACCCAGCGCAACCAGAGTTTCAATCAGCACCGCAGTCTGGATAGTCATGTGCAGCGAGCCGGTGATCCGCGCGCCTTTCAAGGGCTTCGCATCGCCAAATTCTTCACGCGTGGCCATCAGGCCAGGCATCTCGGTTTCAGCAATATTGATCTCGGCACGGCCATAACCGGCCTGCGAAATATCCTTGATGATGTAGTCGTCAAAAGCGGCGTCGGCCACGGGCACTTCTCCTGTGATGTGCGGGTGATGCGTCGCCGGGGCTCCATGCAACGCCTATGTCGCGTCGCACTTAGTGGCCCGCTCGGGCTTGGACAACCCCTGCGAAGGACCGCGGTCGTCTTGCGCGCAGGTTTGCAGCACCTATCTGGAAGTGCAGACGATGACATAAGGATTACCAATGACAATTTCCAAAGGCGACAAACTTCCCGACGTTAAGCTGGTAAAGCCCACTGGCGATGGCCCCGAGGCTGTGCAGTCCGGCGATTTCTTCGCTGGCCGGAAGGTGGCGCTGTTCGCAGTACCGGGTGCCTTCACGCCAACCTGCTCTGCCAAACATCTGCCCGGCTATGTTGAAAAAGTGGCGGACCTGAAATCGAAGGGTGTGGACGAAGTGGCCTGCACTTCGGTGAACGATGCCTTCGTGATGGGCGCATGGAACAAGGCCGATGGGTCTGACGAAATCACCATGCTGGCTGACGGCAATGCCGAGTTTGCAAAGGCTCTTGGCCTCTCCACCGAAATGGATGGATACGGCATGGGCACCCGATCCAACCGTTATTCCATGATCGTGGACGACGGCGTAGTGACTGAAATCAATGTCGAAGGCCCTGGCGAATTCAAGGTTTCCAGTGCGGAGCACATGCTCGGCCAGCTGTAGGCTTGATCGAGACCCGAAAAACAAGGGGCGCTTTTCCGCAAGGAAAGCGCCCCTTTTTCGTTATGGCTAGGACAACCTAATCATCCCACTGCACATCGACGCCAAGGCTATCGATATTGGGCACGAAATTGGGATGCGCCCGGCGGATTGGATCGGCATCCAGGATTGTGGACTCGCCCTCGATTGATGCCGCCACCATCAGCATCGCGATCGCCACGCGGATGATATAGGGGCTGGTTACGGTTGCTGGCCGCAGTTCGTCACCGCCAAAAGTAATCAGGCGATGCGGATCGCAAAGCAATGTGTGCGCACCAAACAGGCTGAGTTCCGTATGCCAGGTCAGCCCGCCTTCGTAGACCTTGTTCCAGAACATCGTCTGCCCCTTGGCCTTTACGCCAAGGGCGATGAAGATCGGTAGCAGGTCGGCGGGGATATATGGCCACGGCGCGGCTTCCACCTTGGTGGTGAGGTGACTGGTGAAATTCTGTTGCACGCTCAGTTCCGCAGGCGCCTCCAGGCGGGACCAGCCATCCTTGTGCTCCACATGCGCGCCGAATTTTTCAAACGTCTTGTCGATCAGCATGAAATCATCGGGCCTGGTATTGCGCACCGAAATGTCACCGCCCGTTACTGCCGCAAGGGCAAGGAAGGTGGCGACCTCGTGAAAATCCTCCACGAAGGTGTAATCCACGCTCTGGAACTGGTCGCACCCGTCGATCGACACCATCGACGTGCCCTTCCCGCGGATCTTCCCGCCCATCTTCTCAAGGAAAGTGCAAAGTTCCTGCACATGCGGTTCACACGCGGCGTTCACGATCTGGCTGGAGCCTTTCGCGGTCAGCGCGCTGATAATGAAATTCTCCGTCGTGGTGACAGAGGCGTATTCCAGCCACATCCGCGTGCCGTCCACCTTGTGGGTGTTGCGAAAAACGATGTCCTTGCCCTCATAGGAGGTTTCCGCGCCGAAGGCTTTGAACACCTGCACATGCGGATCAATCTCGCGTGCACCCAGCGTGCAGCCCTTCACCTCGTGCTCAAGCCGCGCTTCGCCCAAGCGCGCCAGAAGGCCGGGGATCATCATGATCGACGCGCGCATCGCCTGTGGCAGCTTGGCCTTTGCGCTGGAGGAAATCGTGGAGTGATCGATCCGCAGCGTTTTCTCGTTCTTGTCCCAATCCAGGGTTGTGCCTAGATCGGTGAAGAAGGCGTGGATACGCTGAACATCGGTGATTTCGGGCACATTGCGCAGCATGATCGGCGCATCGCTGAGCAGCGTGGCGCATAAAACCGGCAGAACAGCGTTCTTGTTAGCGGATGGATCGATCTTGCCGATCAGCTTCTGTCCGCCCCTTACGCGCAATGCGGTCATCGTATTCCTTTCAGAGTATTGTCTTCAGCGGCGCTTTTGCGCCAGCTAATAGCCCATCAGCTTGAGGACTTCCTCACGGCTTTTCGAATCCTTGCGGAAGGTGCCCATAACCTGGCTGGTGACCATCGTCACACCAGGAGTGCGCACACCGCGCGCGGTCATGCAAGCGTGGCTCGCCTCAATCACCACCGCGACACCGCGGGGATCCAGATGTTCCTGAATGCAATGTGCAACTTCAGCCGTCAGCCGTTCCTGCACCTGCAAGCGCCGGGCATAGCCGTGCAAAACGCGCGCCAGCTTTGAAATGCCTACCACGCGATCTGTCGGCAGATATGCAATGGCCGCCTTGCCGATGATCGGTGCCATGTGGTGTTCGCAATGGCTTTGAAAGGGGATATCCTTCAACAGCACGATCTCGTCATATCCGCCCACCTCTTCGAACACGCGGGCAAGGTGGTGCGATGGATCTTCGCCATAACCCTGGCAATATTCCTTCCAAGCGCGCGCCACGCGCTTGGGCGTATCCAGCAATCCCTCACGCATGGGATCATCGCCTGCCCATTTTATGAGCGTGCGGACAGCATCCTGCACATCTTCAGGAACCGCAGGTTTGCCGCGGGGATCGTCCTCATCGGGACCTACCAAACTACTCATTCGCCCTGTTGCGCCTTCTCTTCAGCTTGCTCCGCGCTTTGGCCAATAGGCTGCCCGGATGAAAAAGGCCACGCTTTGAGCCATCGAACTCGAAAAGCTCCTCAGGTTCTTCGGGGTCGAAGGTTTCTCGGACCGCCAATTCGCGTTGCCATTCATCATGGCGGCCAGGGTGCAACGGCCTGAGATGGCGCGGGTTGCGGTCACCCAAACTCGCAATCATCCCCGCCATGGAACCGTTCTTCTCGATCTTGAGCGGAACGTCCTGGCGAAAGATGCCCAGATGTTCCGCCAGCAGAGATTCGCGTATACGCCGGATTGTGGGCTCAGCCTTGTCATTGCCGGGTCGGTCGCAATCGATGAAGACGTCGCATTCGCTGTCCAGGCCCATGGAACGGTTGTTCATATTGGCGGAACCGATGCGCAGGATGCGATCATCCACGATCGTGACTTTCGCGTGGACATAAATCGGCGTCTTTCCGGTGAAAGGCACGTAAAGATGGAAGCGGTCATGTTTATCCAGCTCTGCCAGCGCCTCCATCAATTCGGCCCGCATCGGGTCCATTGCCGCTGCCTCTGCCCAACCGTCTCCGGTGATCGGCATTACGATGACGATTTCAGGCGGATCAGGCTCCGACAGGCGCTTGGCAATCGCTTCGCAAATAGTGCGCGAAGTGAAGTATTGATTCTCTGCGTAGATAAAGTGCTTCGCCTCGGCGATCTGCCTGACAAAAAGCTGTTCTATCTCGTCAATCTTGGGGTCGTCTTCATAAGCGGCACGGGTGCGTGCGATGCCGATTTCGACGTCCTCGAAATGTGGGACCAGCTTGTCCGGCCACGAACTTCCGGGATCGTGCTTTAGTTTCGACAGCGGCTTTCCGCCGGCTCTTACCCACCGACCGCGCCCCAGACGCTCCAGTTCCACGGCCACATCGCCTTCCATCATCATGGTAAGGTCATGCCAGGGGCCATAAAGGTCGCCATTGGGCTGCGTCCGGTCCGGATCGGCCTCACGGTGCTTGCGGGTGTCCCAGCGCCGCGTCGTCATGTCGATACCGCCACACACGGCGAAATCATCGTCGATAATCACCAGCTTTTGATGATGAGAGCAGCCAACCGGATGGGCAGTATCGAACTTGAAATCGATCCGCCGATGGCGAGACCATCGCGCAAGGTCGAAAATCATCGCCCCGCGACCGAAAAACTTCAGGAAGCCGTAGCTCCACTTCAGAATGCGGATTTCAAGGTCTGGCCGGTGATTGTTCAGCCAGACGATAAAACTGCCAAGGCGCGATGGGTATTCGTCTCGCAAGCCCTTCTGCCACCATTTGCGACCACGTTGAAGGTGGAT
>JBASBA010000086.1:0-2303 GCA_049650885.1 Alteraurantiacibacter sp.
GTCACGGACGTGGACTGGAAACGCGCCATGCCGGGTTCCGGACCGAAGAAGTCGGGGCTGGCACCGTCCTTGCCTGCGCGAAACATGTGATCGCGCAAACCGTCGCTCACGACCGACAGACTGCTGATCGGCAACGACACATCGACGCTGGCAGCGGAAGGATTGGCAGGATCGATGGTGAGCGTACCTTCCGCATCGCCGAACAGGCCGAAGTAATCGTTGAAGCCGAAATGATCGACTTCCCAGGCGACCAGCGTATGCGCCGGATCGGTCGTATAGGTACCGCCCGATACCCGCGATACGTCCATGATCCCGGGCGTTTGCGGTGCCTGGCTGAACGACGGGACGGCCATTGCGGAAAGGGCGAGAGCGGCAGTGCCGAGCGCGAATGTCATACGCATGATCAAGATTCCTCTGAAACTGGTTTGCATAGGTAACCGATGGCACCCCCTTTGCGTTCCGACGGCGCTTTCTCAGACGCGTTTCAGGGCGGTTTCGCTTTCCTGCATCAGGGATTGCACGATCTGCGCCGCGGGTTCTTCCTGCTTCACCATGCCGACGCTTTGCCCGGCCATGATGGACCCCGTTTCCACGTCCCCGTCGATCACCGCGCGACGCAGCGCCCCGGCCCAGTAATGTTCGATCTGCAATTGCGCTTCCGCCATCTCGACATCGCCGGTGTCCAGCAAGCCAGCCACTTCGCGCTGCTTGCCTGTAAATTCCTCGCTGCCCTTGTTCTTCAACGCCCGCACCGGAATGACCGGCAACCGTGCATCGACCTGCACGCTGGAAACGGCATCGCGGGCATTGGCGCGAAAAAAGGCTTTCTTGAAGTTTTGATGGGCGATGCTCTCGGTAGCGCAGGCGAAGCGGGTACCCAATTGCACGCCGATGGCGCCCATTTCCAGATAGCCGGCGATCGCCTGCCCCCGCCCGATCCCGCCGGCAACGAACACCAGATGATCGCCAGCCAGTTCAGGCAGGAATTCCTGCGCCAGAACGCTGGTGGACACCGGACCGATATGCCCCCCTGCCTCCATCCCTTCGATCACCAGCGCATCGCCGCCGGATCGCAGAAGCTTCTTCGCCAGCGCCAGCGTGGGCGCAAAGACGATCACTTTCGCGCCGAACGCCTTGATGGCGTCCACACTGCCCTTGGGCGGAATGCCCCCCGCCAGCACGACGTGCGTGACGCCGTGTCTTGCGCAGATCGCGATCAGATCGAACAATTGGGGATGCATGGTGATGAGGTTCACGCCGAACGGCTTGTCGGTCATCGCCTTCGTGGCTTCTATCTCGGCATCCAGCAGATCGGGCGTCATGGCCCCGCAGGCAATCACGCCGAAACCTCCGGCATTGGAAATCGCGCTGACCAGATTGCGCTCGCTCACCCAGCTCATCGCGCCGCACATGATGGCGTATTCGCTGCCCAGAAAGTCGGTGCCGCGCCGCATCAGCGCATCGGTTTTGGGAAATTTGCTCATGCCGCCGCGCTTAGGATGCGGCACGCCCGGCGACAAGCACAAGTGCCGTTGCAATCGCCGATACTCGCTCGATAATCGGACGAAACGATCAGCATGGTTGATTTAATGCGCTTGATCGATTGAACCAGAAGCGTAGTCTTATGCCACAATCGCACTGGAAAAGAGGAAAAGCCTGATGGATATCAAGACCGGACAGATGAGCGGCGGCGGATGCCCCTTCACGGGTGAAGACAAGATGCGCAGCCTGCTCGGCCGCACCAACAAGGATTGGTGGCCGGACGCACTGCAGCTGGAAATCCTGACGACGCGCGGGAAAAGCGCGGATCCGATGGGCGAGGATTTCGATTATGCGGAAGCTTTCAATGCACTGGATTACACTGCACTGAAGCAGGACATCACCGCCCTGATGACCGATAGCCAGGAATGGTGGCCGGCGGATTACGGGCATTACGGCCCGTTCTTCATCCGCATGGCGTGGCACGCGGCCGGTACCTATCGCACCGGCGACGGGCGTGGCGGATCCAGCAGCGGGCAGCAGCGTTTTGCGCCGCTCAACAGCTGGCCGGACAATGGCAATCTGGACAAGGCGCGGCGTCTATTGTGGCCGATCAAGCAGAAATACGGCAAGAATATCAGTTGGGCCGACCTGTTCATCCTGACGGGCAATGTCGCCATCGAAAGCATGGGTGGACCGGTCTTCGGTTTCGGCGGCGGACGCAAGGACGTGTTCGAGCCTGAAATGACCTATTGGGGCACCGAAGAACAGTGGATCGACGAGGGTGCCGAAACGCGCATCAACCCCGATGAAGGCAAGGCGCT
>JBASBA010000087.1:0-1504 GCA_049650885.1 Alteraurantiacibacter sp.
CTGCGCGAAGCCCGCAGCCGCCAGACCGCCATCGCTGCACGGCTGGAAAGCGCGGAAAACCGCGTGAAGCTGCGCACGCTGATGAGCACCGAGCGCGTCGACGATGCGCTGTCGCGGTTCGACCAGCTGGAACGCCGGGTCGACCACGCGGAAGGCCGCGCGGACGCCATGTCCCTGTCGGGCGAAAAAGGCACCCCCAGCCTGTCCGATGAAATCGCTGCGCTGGAAGGCGCGGACAAGGTCGATGCGGAGTTGGAAGAAATGAAACGCGCACTGGGCCAATCCAAGGCCGGCGACGCGGCAGATACAAAGGACTGACCCAATGGATCTTGAAGCGCTTATAGTCATTCCGACAATTTTCATCGGACTGCCCTGGCTGATTATGCATTACATAACGAAATGGAAGACGGCCGGAACGATCACCAATGATGACGAGCAATTGCTGGAAGAATTGTACCAGCTTGCGAAACGTCTCGATGAGCGGATGGATACGGTCGAACGGCTCGTCGCCAGCGACAATCCTGAGTACCACCCCTCCAAGCTGATGCATGATCGCGAAACCGACAATCAGCAATTGCGCGAACTCGACCGTTTGCTTGCCGAAAAGAAAGGAGCCTGACCCATGACCAGCGAACGCACGACACTGTATCGCGACAAACAGAATGCCAAGCTGATGGGCGTATGCTCCGGTATTGCCGACTATACCGGCGTCAACGTCCTGTGGGTCAGGCTGGCCGTTCTGGTAATGGTTCTCACCGGCGCATTGAGCCCCGTCATATTGCCACTGTATTTTCTGGCCGGTCTGCTTCTGAACAAGAAGCCCGCACATCTTTACGTGGAACCCGAAGAACAGAAATACTGGCAGAGCGTGCGGCAGAACCCTAAACGCACGGCGCGTGAAATTCGCAGCCGGATGCGCGACGTCGATCGCCGCCTGGCCGACGTGGAGACGTTCTACGTTACCAGCAATCCGCGCCTCAATGCTGAGATCGAACGGCTACGCTAAACAAGATTATCGGGGAGAATACGAATGTTTGATTGGGCCTATCTTATTCCGCTTGCGCCTTTCTTGATGGTCGCGTTCATAGTCTGGACGCAGTCGCGCACCAAGCTGGAAGAAAAGCGCTTGAAGGCGGCAGCGGAAGGCAGTGCGGAAAAGGCCGCACAATATGCCAGTCGCGTGTCCGAACTGGAAAACCGTGTCCAGGTTATCGAACGCATCGTAACCGATCGCGGTTATGACATTGCCACGCAGATAGAGGCTTTGCGCGATCACCGCGATGTCGAAACCGTCGACGCGGGAACGCCGCTCACCATAAACAAGAAGGAAACAGTGCGATGAACAGTGTCGATCTGATACCATATCTGCCCTGGCTCATCGGCGGCGGTCTGGCGGTGGGGATGGCCGGTGTATTGGGTTGGGTACACACGACGAAGCTGAAGATCAGCCATGGCTATCCGCTGGAGGGTATGTGGGGCCAGTCGCTCAAGCCATCGAACGACG
>JBASBA010000088.1:0-15020 GCA_049650885.1 Alteraurantiacibacter sp.
CGCCAAGGCTGCCGAAAAGCTTTCGGCGAAAGACCCGTTCGAAGTGCTGGTTGTCGGCGGCGGCCCTGGCGGCGTGGCTGCATCCATCTACACCGCGCGCAAGGGCTTTCGCACCGGCATCGCGGCAGAACGCTTTGGCGGCCAGTTGAACGATACGCTGGGCATAGAGAATCTGCCCGGCACCGAATATACCGAAGGCCCCAAGCTGACCACCAATCTGGAACAGCAGGTGAAGGCACAGGACGCGATCGACCTGATGAATTTGGCCACGGCAGATAAGCTGGTGCCCGCCAGCAATCCCGGCGGGATGCACGAACTGCATCTGGAAAACGGCGCCGTGCTGAAAGCGCGCAGCCTGATCCTTTCAACCGGTGCCCGCTGGCGCGCACTGGGCGTTCCGGGAGAGCAGGAGTATCGCAACAAGGGCGTGGCCTATTGCCCGCACTGCGATGGACCATTGTTCAAGGGCAAGCGCGTGGCCGTGATCGGCGGCGGCAATTCCGGCGTCGAAGCCGCGATCGATCTGGCCGGTATCGTGGGCCATGTTACTCTGGTGGAATTTGGTGAGCAATTGCGCGCCGATCAGGTGTTGCAGGACAAGCTGCGCTCCATGAAGAATGTTGATATTCTGGTGAATGCACAAACCACGCAGATTACCGGTGATGGCAATCGCGTGGGCGGCCTTGTCTACAAGGACCGCACATCGGGCGAGGAGCATGACGTGGAACTGGAAGGCGTGTTCGTCCAGATCGGCCTTGTGCCCAACACCGAATGGCTGACGGACAGCGGACTGGAATTGTCGAAGCACGGGGAGATCGTGATCGACAGCAAGGGCGCGACCAATCTGCCCGGCGTGTTTGCGGCAGGCGATTGCACCACCGTGCCATACAAGCAGATCGTCGTGGCGATGGGCCAGGGTTCTGCCGCTGCACTTTCCGCATTCGATTACCTCATCCGCAACGAAGCGGCAGAGGAAATTGCGCAAGCGGCCTGACCTGCACTTACTCCCTTCGAAAATCCATAGGGCCCGGCGCTGCATATCGCAGTGCCGGGTCTTTTTGTCTGGCCTTTAATCGCCCTTGCGTGAACGACTGAGGCGATCAATACATGCCAACTTATCGATTTGACGAATGACAGCCTGACCGCCATCTTCACCTCAATGAAGAGTAGAAGACTCACGAGAGGAGAGTATAATGGACGCAGAAACTGGTTCGATCTCGGGCGGATGCCCTTTTAGTGGAAATGGCGGGACGCGCAGCCTTCTGGGCCGTACAAATCGCGACTGGTGGCCCGATGCACTGCAACTGGATATCCTGACGCAGGACGGCAAGGCCGCCAATCCGCTGGACGAAGACTTCAATTATGCAGAGGCGTTCAACACCGTTGATTACAACGCGCTGAAGGCGGACATCAAGTCCCTGATGACGGACGATCAGGAATGGTGGCCCGCCGATTACGGCCATTACGGCCCCTTCTTCATCCGCATGGCGTGGCACGCCGCAGGCACCTACCGCACGGGTGACGGGCGCGGCGGCGCGAGCAGCGGGCAGCAGCGATTTGCCCCGCTCAACAGCTGGCCCGATAACGGCAACCTCGACAAGGCGCGCCGCCTGTTGTGGCCGATCAAGCAGAAGTACGGCAAGAATATCAGCTGGGCCGACCTGTTCGTGCTTACCGGCAATGTCGCCATTGAAAGCATGGGCGGCCCCGTGTTCGGCTTTGGCGGCGGACGCGAGGACGTTTTCGAGCCGGAGACCGTATACTGGGGCACCGAGGAAGAATGGGTGGATCAGGGCGTCGAAACCCGCATCATCCCTGACGAGGGCAAAGCGCTGGATAACCCGCTGGCGGCAATCCAGATGGGCCTGATCTACGTTAATCCAGAAGGCCCCGGCGGCAATCCCCACGATGCGGAAGGCATGGCCCGCGACATGCGCGAAACCTTCTCCCGCATGGCGATGAACGACGAGGAAACAGTGGCGCTGACAGCCGGTGGCCACGCCTTTGGCAAATGCCATGGCGCAGTCCCGGCAGACCAGCTTTCCGGCGCGCCGGAGGGAGAGGCCATGGCGCTGCAGGGCTTTGGTTGGGCAACCGATGAAGACCATATCGCACAGGGCCACATCACCACGTCCGGCATCGAGGGCGCTTGGACGCCTAACCCCACCCAGTGGGGCGGCGACTATTTCCGCCTGCTGTTCAAATACGAATACGAACTGACGGAAAGCCCGGCAGGGGCCAAACAGTGGACGCCGATCAATCCCGAACCCGAAGACATGGCGCCCGACGCGCGCGATCCTTCGAAGAAGGTGCCAACCATCATGACAACCGCCGACATGGCGCTGAAACGCGACCCGGAATATCGCAAGATTTCCGAACGCTTCCGCGACGATCAGGCCGCGCTGGACGATGCCTTTGCCAGAGCATGGTTCAAGCTGACGCACCGCGATATGGGGCCAAAGGCGCGGTATCAGGGCCCTGAAGTGCCTGCGGAAGATTTGATCTGGCAGGATCCCGTTCCCGAAGGCTCTGCCGTTTCAGACAGCGATGTCTCCGCGTTCAAGAGCAAGGTGATGGACAGCGGGCTTTCGGTTTCCGAACTTGTGAAAGCGGCCTGGGCATCTGCCTCGACCTATCGCAATTCAGACCATCGCGGCGGTGCCAATGGCGCGCGCGTGCGGCTTGCTCCGCAAAAGGACTGGGCCGTCAATGATCCCGAAGAGCTGAGCAAGGTGCTGGCGAAGCTGGACGACCTGCGCGGCAGCATCTCGATGGCCGATGCCATCGTGCTGGCGGGCGCTGCGGCTATCGAGAAGGCGGCAAAGGATGGCGGTCACTCGGTATCCATTAACGTCTCCACCGGACGCGGCGATGCCACGGACGAGCAGACCGATGCAGAAAGCTTCGAGCCGCTGGAACCCTTCGCCGATGGTTTCCGCAACTACCTGAAGACGAAAGCCAGCGTAAAGACCGAGGATATGATGGTCGACCGCGCCCATCTGCTGGGCCTTTCCATTCCCGAGATGACCGCACTTGTGGGCGGAATGCGGGCACTGGGTGCCGTCAGCAAACATGCCAAGCACGGCTATTCCATCGGCGTGCTGACCGACCGGCCCGGAACACTTTCCAACGATTTCTTCGTGAACCTGCTGGATATGGGCACGAAGTGGGACGTGGTCGAGGAAAGCGGCGACGAGGAGTTCGTCGGCAAGGATCGCAAGACTGGCGAAGAGCGGTTCACCGCCACGCGCACCGATCTGGTATTCGGCTCCAACTCGCAATTGCGCGCCATTTCAGAGGTGTTCGCAGAGAACGGTGGCGAGGAGAAATTCCTGCGCACCTTCGTCTCCGCCTGGACAAAGGTGATGGACGCAGGCCGCTTCTGATCGGAACCGCCTGAAAACGAAAAGGCCCCCGGCAGCGATGTCGGGGGCTTTTTTGTACGCGGATCAGATCCAGCCGCGGGTTTTCAGCAAAGATACATTGGCGCGGCTGACAGGCGCTTCGATGCCATTGTCCAGCACCAGCCGAACATTGCGCCCGTCGCGCTTCACATCGGCCACCGCACCGCGCGCGACCCACCAGCTGCGATGAACCTGCTCGCCCGCTATCCCGTCCAGCTCCATCATCGCGTCGCGCATCCGCATCAGCAGCAGTTCGCTGCCCAGCGCTGTGTGCACGCGCACGTAGTGGTCCTCCATCTCCAGCGCGATCAGGTTCGTGCCGATTTCGGCTGGCAGGCGATCCAGAAAGCGCGGGCCGGAAGTTTCGGGCGGTGCTTCCCCTCGCGCCTCGGGCTGCGGGGTTGGATCGCTGGCGGGAGGCGGATTGGCAGGCGCGGCACCGCGAGTGGCTGGAAGCAGGTTAAACATCAAGGTAATCACCGCGCCCACCACGGTGACGGCAAAGTAATGTACCAGCGCCACTTCCAGCGAGGGAACGGGCACCGGACCGCGTCCCGCATTCACGAACCACACCAGTATCGCCATCGGCAGCGACGCGATCAGTACCGATGCACACCAGAGAAACCAGACGGGCAGATCCAGCTTTGGCCCCAGCTTCAGCACTATGGCGCCAATCGGTTTGTAAAATAGATAGCCCGCCACCGCCATCAGCATCCAGTATGCCATGCGGGCGGGCAGGCTCATGGAACCCGTGCCAAGCGGTGCCAGCACACCCAGGATCGCGCCGATGGCCAGCAGCACCGCAATGTCGATGATGATCTGGCGGGCCAGCCGGGCGCCGTTACGGGGTGTGTCAATCTCCATTGGCGCCCAGACTACTGCCCGTTCACGTATCGTAAAGTGGCAATCGCCGGTGAATGCGCGCTTTTCACGAAGACCTTGCCCTGTTCACGGTTTCCCGATTGCCGGCGAATGGGCATCGGCCAAAACGGTTTCACGAACTTCGATGGAGACCGAAAATGACCACCCTTGCACTGCCATTCACCGCTTCCACCGCTGCAACGCCGGGTTTCGATATCGGTCCCGTTGCCCGCACGCTGGTGTCGATTGCCTGCTTCACCATGTGTTCCTTCGTGACGATTGCCCTTGGTCGCGCTGCGTTGGGACTGGTCGACAACCTGCATCATTACGCCAAGCTGCCCGTGATCATCCATGTGGCCAGCGTGCTACCGGCCATTCCGTTGGGAGGCTTCCTGCTGCTGGCGCGCAAGGGCACTAAGCTGCACAAGCAGTTGGGCAAGGTGTGGCTGGTGCTGATGCTGATCACGGCCACCAGCGCGATTTTCATTCAGTCCAGCGGCGGCTTCAGCTTCATCCATATCTTTGTGCCGATCACTTTCCACGCCGCCTGGAAAACTGTCTCAACTGCCCGAAGGGGTGACATCGCCGGTCACAAGAAGCATCTGGTGTTCACCTACCTCACGGCGTTGATGATCCCGGGTATCGTGGCCTTTGCCATTCCGGGCCGCCTGATGAACACGATGCTTTTGGGATAAGCTTCAGCGTCTCCGCCGAAGAACAAGGTAAAGTGCACCCTCGCCACCGTGGCGGCGGTGCGCTTTTCTTATGGCGGCAATGTCCGATGCATGGGCGCCTGCCGCCAGCCAATCGAGTATTTTTGCGCGGATCGCTCCGCGGCTTTCAGCCCGGTCTGCGGAATGCACGGGGCGCGATTTGCCCGTTACCACCAGCACCAGCCGCGCGCCCATCGCCTTGGCCTGCATCAACCCCGCATCAAGGCGGCGGTATGCCTGCTCCAGAGTATGGCCATGCAGGTCGAGGGTAAAATCGGGATCGGTGCCGGTGCGGGCCAGTCGCCGCTCCCAATGCGAATCGAGGCCGGAGGATGGCGCGGGTGTGCGCACCGGTTCCCTTGGTGCCAGTGGAGGAGGCACACGGCCTTTCAGGCGCTTGGGCTGAATCACAGGCGGTGGTGGTGCTGGCGTCACGGTATCGCATCTTGGCGTTGAACGGGTTTCGAGTGGTTTCACCGTTGCGGCCACCTTGTTCCACAAGGCGCTTTCATCGGGCGACAGGCCTCTTGGTGCGCGGCTCATGGTCGGTGCCTCAGGCCCAGCCTTTCAGCAGCCTCTCGCGGCAGCAGTATCAGCGCAGGCCCGCGCCCGCTCATTCCGCCAGCCACTTCGCGTGCGCGCGTGCCAGCGCCCCAGAACGTGTCAAAGCGGTTCGCGCCCTTGATCGCGCCGCCGGTATCCTGCGCCACCCACATCCCGTCAGCAACATCGCGGTCCAGATCAAGGAACACCGGCGCGCCGTAAGGCACGAAATTCGGGTCCACTGCCACACTGTTTTCTGCCGATACGGGCACGCCGATCGAGCCGATCGGCCCCGCCCCTTCCAGCACGCGGAAGAACACCCAGCTCTCGTTCTCGCGCATCAGCGCAGCGCCTGCCGCTGGATTGTCGCGGATATACTGCATGATCCCCTGCATTGATCCGGCATATTGGCCCGGACCATCGCCCAGCAATCCGCGCTCCCGCATCAGGGCGCCGATGCCGGTGTAGGACTTGCCGTTCTGACCGGCATAGCCAATGCGCGTAACCTGTCCATCAGGCGCGATCAACTGGCCTGACCCCTGGATTTGCAAGAAGAAGAATTCCACCGGATCCGCCGCCCAGCCGATTTCCAGACCGCGCCCGGACAATGCGCCATCCTTTATTTCGGCGCGCGAGTAATAGGAGACGCAATCGCCCGCAGGCGTGCGCCGTGACAAGGGAGCGCGGCCCTCGCGCTGCGATATCGGGGTGTCGTCACGCCAGCAGCGTTCAAGATCTTGCGGCACGGCATATACCGGTACGTCGAAACCGGGGCGGCGAGTGCGACTGCCGGAAATCTGCGGCTCGAAATAGCCGGTGGCGAAGCCCTGCCCGTCACCCACCACCGCGGGTGTGAAGTATCCTGCGAAGAAACGCCGGGCATCATCACGCGGCCAACTGGTGGCAGCATCGCAGGGCGCCGCCCAGTCTTCAAGCCGGGTCAGGCCGGAAACATCCTGGCGTGTTTGAACCACCAAGCAACTGGATGCAAATGCATCCAGCGCGTTGCTTGCGTCGATGTTGCTGACGGGAAGGCTGGAAAAGGAAGCGCCAGCAGCAATACCCAGGCTGGCGGCATTGGGCGCGACCGGCAATGGCTGCTGGGGCTGCCCATCGGGTATTATCCGCGAACAGGCCGACACCAGCGCAAGCGAGGCCAGACAGATGAGGAGGCGCGAAGGTTTCACGCGCCAGCCCGCTATCAACCCTGATCGGTCTCGTCGAGGAGCCACTGCGGATCATCGCTGCGAACATCGCGACTGAACGTCCAGATGTCGCGGCTTTCCACGGCATCGTCCAGCGATCCGGCAACCACGGTGCCATCCTTGTCGCGGCTGACACTGGCGATATCGGAAACGAAGCGCAGCGCGATGTGCGCCATCTTGCCGTCCAGTTCTGCGGAATGCACGGTGACGTCTTCGACGCGGATCAGGCGATTGTCCATCGTGATGCCAGCCTCATCCCGCTCGTCAATCACGGCGGCGAAGCTTTCGTAGACATCATCGTCACAAAGTGCCTTCAACTCGTCCTTGTCGCCGCGCCAGAAGGCTTCCAGCACCACTTCGTAAGCGCCCCTGGCACCTTCGAGAAAGCCGAGCAGTTCGAAATTGCGGTCTGCGGTAGAAATTTCGCGCAGGCCCATTTCGATGGCGGGAGGGAAACCGGCAATCGTGCGGTCCGCCTGTGCGGATTCGCCGCCAGGATGCGTCATCGCCTTGGGCGCGGATTCTTCGTCACCCCGCTCGAAACGGTTGGTCGGTATGATCTTTTCCTCATGCTCCGCCCGTCGACCAAGCACCGAATAGAGGCGCATGCCCAGAAAGGCGGCAATCATGGCGAGGATGACGATTTCTACGATCACGCAATTTTCCCATTCTGCCCGCGCACTTCAACTCATCGCGGGCTGTGATTTGCATTGTGGCTGAAATAGGTACCAATATCAAATGAACAACCGCGCCTTAAGTATCCCTGAAGCATGTCAGCACCATCTCGTCGCGGCATTGCGGCGGCGATAAAGGGGTGTTAGCAGCCCGCCGAGCTTTTTCGCGCGCCAATCCTGCGCGCCCAACCCATAGCGAAAGACAACACCATCATGGCCGACGAAGGCGACGTTCTCCAAAATCTCGACAATGCAGCCGCAGCCAATGGCGGCGATACTGCGCCTGTTGCGGGTGTCATCACCCAGTATGTGAAGGATCTGTCGGTCGAGAACCCGAATGCGCCGCAATCCTATCGCTGGCAGGATCAGCCGCAGATGGATGTGCAGTTCAACATCGGGGCAAAGCCCGCCAGCGACGATGTGACCGAGGTGGAACTGAAAATCACCGTCACTGCCAAGATGGAACAGGGCACGGCCTATATCGTGGACCTTGCCTATTGCGGCCTGGTGGGCATTCGCAACATGAACGAAGGCCAGGCCCATGCCTTCACCTATGCCGAAGCCCCGCGTCTGCTGTTCCCTTTTGCGCGCCGCGTGGTGTCCGATGCGATCCGCGATGCCGGCTTTGCCCCGCTGATGCTGGACCCCATCGATTTCAACGGCCTTTACATCCAGCGCATGCAGCAACAGCGTAATGCCGATCAGGGCGATGCTCCAGCTGGCGAAATGCCAACCGAAGGCAATGTTTAGGCATGCCCCTTTGTCCTTAAACTGTTGAAGAACGATATTGTGTGCCAGATAGCGCCCGCACTTCGACATTCCCGAATCGGACTGTCCGTTTTCGAGGCGTAACAATATGAGCTTGCTCAAGAACGTCGGCACAATCGGCTCGCTTACCATGGTGAGCCGGGTGGCGGGCATGGCGCGAGAGATGATCTTCTCCCGCGTGCTGGGCGCGAACGGGGTGACGGATGCCTGGTTTCAGGCCTTCATCATCCCCAACGTGTTCCGCCGCCTTTTTGCAGAAGGTGCGTTCTCCGCTGCCTTCGTGCCGATGTTTTCCAAGCGCCTGCACGGCGAAGGCGGGCTGGACGATGCGCGCAGCTTCTCTAATGATGTGCTCAGCGTGTTCCTGCCGGTGCTGATCGGCCTGTGCGCGGTAATGATGCTGGCCATGCCGCTGGTGATCAGGCTGCTGGGCGATGGCGATGCCGATCCGGCGCAATTCGCGATGGAAGTTGCGTTTGCGCGGATCATGTTCCCTTACATCGTGCTGGTCAGCCTGGTAACGCTGTTTACCGGCATGCTGAATTCGGTCAGCCGGTTTGCGCCGGGCGCCAGCTTTCCGATCATCCTCAACCTCGTCCTGATCGCCAGCCTGCTGGGCGGGGAATACGCGATGGAGGCGATGGGCGCGACGCTGGAGCAGGTCGCCTTTGCGCAGGCATGGGCGGTAACGGCAGGCGGCATCATCCAGCTGGGCTGGCTGTATTACTGGACCCGCGTGGAAGGCTTTCGGCCCAAGCTGCTGTGGCCGCGCATCACGCCAGAGGTGAAGCGCCTGTCCATCATCGCCCTGCCAGCTGCCATCGGTGGCGGCGCCTATCAGATCAACACGCTGGTGCAGCTATACTTCCTGAACCAGCTGCAAAGCGGCTCGGTCAGCTACATGAACTATGCCGACCGGCTGAACCAGCTGCCGCTGGGCATCATCGGCATAGCCCTGTCGACTGCCATCCTTCCGACATTGTCCAAGTTCGTGGGGGCGAAAAACCGCGAGGGGACCGATCGCATCCAGTCCGACGCGATAGAGCTGGCCATGCTGCTGACCATTCCGGCCGCCGTCGCCCTGGCCATCTGCGCCGTACCGTTCGTCACGATGATTTTCCAAGGCGGCCGTTTCGATGCGGACGACGCGGTTACCACCGGCAACGTGCTTGCCACACTGGTGCTGGGCCTTCCGGCCTATGTGCTGGTGAAAGTGCTGGTTCCCAATTTCTACGCGCGTTCCGATACACGAACCCCGGTCTATGCCGCCTTCATCTCGCTCTTCGTGTTCGTGGCGCTGAACATTGCCGTGCTGACCGAATACGGCGTTGTGGGCGTGGCCTTTGCCAGCGTTATCGGGGCGTGGATCAACGTGGCGTTCCTATACGTCATTCTGGTCAAGCGTAACTATTACACCATCCCCCTTGCACTTGTCGGGCGGATCGTACGGCAGATAGTGGCAGCTGCTGCCATGGGCGTTGCCTTGTGGTTCACGCGGGACATGCTAACCGGCTGGTTCGACGCTGGCCTGCTGGCACGATTGGGCGCGCTGCTAGCCCTCGTGCTATGTTCAGCGGTGGTCTATTTCGGTGTCGCCTTCGCGGTTGGCGCCATCGACAAGCAGCGCATTGTCACGCTTACGAAGAAAAGAGAGCCCAAAGCACCATGATCGTCGTATCGGGAATCCAGCCCACCGGAAATCTGCACCTTGGCAATTATCTTGGTGCGATCCGCAACTGGGTGAAGATGCAGGATGAGATGGGCGATGATGGCCGTTGCCTGTTCTTCCTCGCTGATCTGCATGCGATCAGCCAGCCGCACGATCCCGCGGAACTGCGCGCTGCCACGCTGGAAATGACTGCCGCGCTGGTGGCCTGCGGCCTCGATCCGGCGCGCTGCATATTGTTCAACCAGGCACAGGTTCCCGCCCACGCAGAGCTGCAGTGGTTGTTGATGGGCACAGCGCGCATGGGCTGGCTGAACCGGATGACGCAGTGGAAGGACAAGGCGGGCAAGAACCGCGAAGGCCAGTCTGTCGCCCTGTTCGGCTATCCCGTCCTGCAAGCCGCCGACGTTCTGCTGTATCAGGCCACTCACGTTCCCGTGGGAGAGGACCAGAAGCAACACCTGGAACTGGCACGCGACATTGCACAAAAGTTCAACAATGATTTCGCTTCTGAAGAGAAGCCGGTTTTCACCTTGCCCGAACCCTTCATCCCGCCTGCCGCAGCACGGATCATGAGCCTGCGCGATGGATCGAAGAAGATGAGCAAGTCGGACCCGTCAGAGATGAGCCGCATAGCCCTTGCCGACGATGCCGATACAATGGCGCAGAAGGTGAAGAAGGCGAAAACCGATCCCGAACCGCTGCCAAGCGAGTTGGAAGGTCTGGAGGGCCGCCCGGAGGCGCTCAACCTCGTCACCATCTATGCCGCGCTGGGCGAAACCACGCCGGAGGCCGTGCTGGCAGAACATGGTGGACAGGGTTTTGGCCAGTTCAAACCGGCGCTGGCCGATAGGATGGTCAGCACGCTTTCCCCCATCCGTGACCGTTTCGTGGAACTGAAACAGGATAGCGAGCAGCTGGACGCAATCCTGGCGCGCGGCGCGTCCCAGGCGCGCGAAATGGGCACGCCCACATTGGACGCTGCCTATAATGCACTCGGGTTGGTGCGGGGTAACTAGAGCGCGTCTCAGCCACCAGGTTACGGGCGGCCCTGCGCGCCGACAGGGCAGCTTGAGGGGTGAGGATGCGCATTCAGCGCTTGTCTCTGAAATTGCAGAGAATTTTTGGCGGAACGGTTCAAGAAGCGTTCACTCTACCCTTGCTATTGCACTGATTATCGCAGAAATTCAGGTGCGTCAGAGCGGAAGGAACCTCGCGCGCGACCCTAGCAATTGAAAGAGTTTGCCATAATGAAATCGCTGTTCTCCACGAAAGGTGCAAAGCTGGCTGCTGTGCCCGCCATCGCGCTGGGTCTCGCCGCTTGCGCCACGCCGTTTCGCGCTGACGTATCGCGCTTCGAAAGCCAGCTTCCTGCGCCGCAGGGCCAGAGCTTCTTTGTAGTTGCGGATGATCCTGCACTTGCCGGCGGTCTGGAATTCTCGCTCTACGCAGACGATGTAGAGGAGGAGCTGGCGCAGCTAGGCTATGTTCAGGCCGCCTCGCCAGAGGATGCAACCTTGCTGGTACGCTTTGATTACGGCGTTGATAACGGGCGTGAGCGTATTCGTTCCACCGGCGCCAGCGGCTTTGGCTACGGTTATCGCGATCCCTTTTACAGCCCGTGGCGCAGCTATGCCCGCCCCGTGGTATTCCGTGATCGTCGCGGCAACAGGCGCGTCGCCTATGTCCGTGATCGCGGGTGGGGCTTCGGCTGGCAGGACTCCTTCTTCAATCGCGGGCCGGATATCACCAGCTACACCGTCTACACCAGCGGCATCGACCTGAAGATCGACGACGCCGCAACGGGTCAGCGCCTTTTCGAGGGCAAGGCCGAGGCTGCCTCCACTTCTGACCGGATGCAGTATCTTGTTCCTAATCTGGTAGAGGCAATGTTCACCGATTTCCCCGGTAATACCGGTGAGACCGTGCGCATCTCCATCGCGCCGGAAGACCAGCCGGTGCGCCGCGACGAGCGGTAACGACCGACTGACCACGAATTTTCCGAAAGGGCGGTGCCGCATGGTGCCGCCCTTTTCTTTCGCAGTTCATGCGAGTAGCCCTTTCACCAAGGAGTGCAACCATGTCGAAATTCACTCTAATCACCGCTACGGTCTGGATGGCTTTGCTGTCCGCCTGGTCAACGCCAGCCCATGCCCAATCTCGCGTGCTTGATCCGCTGGATGATTGGAACTGGGGCAGAACTGCTGAATATTGTGGACTGGTTCGGAATTTCGGCGATGCTGAGGACCCCGTCCGGTTGGTCATCCATTCCTACGGAACTTCGGGAAGCTACCGCATACTGCTTACCGGAGCGAACCTTCCGCAAAATACGCGGGCTGCAACGGAGGGCTCTGCCGCTTTCGGAGGGCTTGAGGACATGCAGAACATTCACATGATCGTGAGCAAGAGCGGCGATGGCGGCGCGATCGAATTCGTTGCAAAACCAAGAGAGGCATTGATCTTCGTTTTCAACTGGTCTGGAGGACGCGACAATTTTGCCAGCGTAGACATCGATCCTCAGGCGACACAGCTTACCTTCGATGTACCTGATATGGAGCCTATCACATTGGCGCTCGGCTCAATGGAAAATAGCCTGTCGGATTTGCGCCAGTGCGAGGAACAGCTTGTCGCAAGTTGGGCGCTGGACGTCGCCGATCGCGATACGGTGGATGCGCCTGCCAGCATAGATAATGCCTACGAAGTCGCGCGCCTGATACGCAGGCCGGACGCCATGGTTATCAATCGCGCCAGCCAGATCATGCAGATCCGTCTCACAATCGAAGAAGATGGAACAGCGACAGACTGCGTGCTGCAATCACCAGGCTGGCGCGACCGCGATGTTCGAGGGGTATGCCGCGCCTTTACGGACATCGGGAATTATACCCCCGCGAAGAACGCAGCCGGACAGGCTATAGCCAGTATTCTGCACACGACATATCTACTGTTGATTTACGATTAAAGCCTCACGCTCCTGCGGCTAGCCCCGGCATGACAATTGAGCGGGCAGACTAAGGCGAAGCGGAACGGCAGGCAAACTGCCTAGAGCGCCCCGTGCCCCCCGGTGGAGCCGAAGCCGCCGCTGCCGCGCGCCGTTTCGTCCAGGGTTTCCACCACTTGCCACGCGGCCGTCGTTACCGGCGCAAGTATCAATTGGGCAATTCGGTCGCCGCGCTGGATGGCAAAATCATTGTCAGACAGGTTGATCAGGATGATCTTCAACTCGCCGCGGTAGTCGCTGTCTATCGTGCCGGGCGTGTTGGGAACGGTGATGCCGTGCTTCAGCGCAAGGCCAGATCGCGGGCGCACCTGTATCTCGAAACCCTGCGGGATGGCGACGGCGAAGCCGGTGGCGACTGCATGGCGAGCGCCGGGAGCCAGCGTAAGATCTTCGGCAGCGACGACATCCATCCCAGCAGCACCCTGGGTAGCGTAAGCGGGCAGATCCAGCCCCTGCCCATGCGGCAAACGCTTGATATTTACAGGCACCGGCCTGCCGGAGGTATCAGTCATCGGCGGTCAGCTTTCTTGCAATTTCTTCCACCAGCTTGGTGGCGACATCCTGCTTTGTCATCGGGTCCCAATGTTCGACCTTACCCTCCCTCACAAGGTGGACCTGATTATCGTCGCCGCCCATCACTTCGCCAGAAACATCATTGGCCACGATCCAGTCGACGCCCTTGCTTTTGCGTTTCTTGCGCGCATTTTCGACCACGTCGTTTGTTTCGGCGGCAAAGCCTATCAGCAGGTCAGGCCGTTTTGGATTGGCGGCCACGCTGGCAAGGATATCGGGGTTTTCCGACAGCACCAGCGCAGGTGGAGCCGAGCCGCGCTTCTTGATCTTGATGTCGTTGTAATCCCTTGTGCGCCAGTCGGCGACGGCGGCCACCATCACGGCACCATCCACGGGTAGCGTTTCGCGCACGGCGCGGGCCATATCCTCGGCGCTTTCCACATCGATCCGCTCGACACCCAGTGGCGTGCGCAGGTGCACAGGGCCAGCCACCAGTGTCACGCGCGCACCGGCGGCGGCAGCGGCGGCAGCGATGGCAAAACCCTGCTTGCCACTGGAACGGTTGGCCAGATAGCGCACCGGATCAATCGGCTCATGCGTAGGGCCAGCGGTGACGAGGATATGCTTGCCGTATAGCGGACGGTGTTCGATATCCTCTTGGAACGCTGGCTGTCCCTCCAGCGGATCGAAGGTATCGATCGGGTCAAGCTGGGGTGACTGCACGTGGCCCACGTCCAGTGGATTGACCGGGGCAGCAGCCTCCTCTCCCTCGAACGGCTGCGGCGCTTCCTGCCGCATGTTCACCTCGTGATTGATCGCTTCGCGGTCCGTCGGCGGAGCGGCCTTCGCCTTGCCCTTGGTGGCCATCAGGTGCTCTGAACCGGCGTAATCCGGTTCTGGCAGATCAGGCCCGTCGCTCAACGCAGCTTCGCCCTCCAGCTCGCTTTCGTCAAACTCCTCGCCCTCTACGAAGCCTTCGCCATCCTCCTCACCGCGCGAGGTGGAGCGCGGGATGATGCTGGCCAGCATTCCGGCAAGTCCGCCAGGATGATCGGTGGGGAAATCGGTGTCCTCGTAATCCTCTTCTTCCGCGCCCGCCTCGACGGCGCGCAGATAATCCTCGATGTCTTGTCCGGCGATACCGGGATCAAGGCCCAGCATGTCTGCAATTTCAAGCCACACCATTTCGGGTTCGGGCAGGCGTCCTGGGCCAAATTCGCCGCAGGCCATCGCGCCTTCATCCGGTGTCATCACGCGAACGCCGGAAGCGCGCAGGCTTTCTATATTGCGCTGGGTTGCGGTATGCTCCCACATCTTCACATTCATGGCAGGCACGGTCAGAACAGGTTTGTCTGTGGCGAGAATCAGCGTGGTTGCCAGATCATCGGCAATGCCGGCGGTCATCTTTGCCAACAGATCCGCCGTGGCGGGGCAAACCACCACCAGATCCGCTTCCCGCGAAAGCTGGATGTGGCCTATCTCGGCCTCGTTCTTCAGATCCCATAGCGAGGTGTGGACCTGATTGCCGGAAAGCGCAGCCAAGGCCATGGGAGTGACGAACTGCGCGCCCCCATTGGTGAGGACGCAATTCGTCGCTCCCCCGCCCTTTGCAATCAGGCGGACAAGCTCGCACGACTTGTAGGCAGCGATACCGCCGCCCACCACAAGCAGGATT
>JBASBA010000089.1:0-3400 GCA_049650885.1 Alteraurantiacibacter sp.
CCCATCTGCTCGACACGATCGGCATGCCCGAAAGCGAATATGGCATGTTCCTCGAAGATGAGGAGATGAAGGCGAAGCACGATTACATGCAGGATTTCGGCGTGGAGACGGACGAGGATATCGCCCGTACGCTGGCAATGTTCGGTGGCTTTACCGAAGGGCTGCAGCTGTTCGCCAGCTTCGCGATGCTGATGAACTTCCCGCGTTTCAACAAGATGAAGGGGATGGGGCAGATCGTCAGCTGGTCCGTGCGCGACGAAACGCTGCATTGCGAAGGCATCGTGCGCATGTTCCACGCCTTCACCGAAGAACGCGGCTGTCTAACGAAGGCGGTGCGCGAAGACATCATCGATTGCTGTCAGAAAGTCGTGCGGCTGGAAGATGCGTTCATCGATCTGGCGTTCGAGGAAGGTCCGGTGAACGGCATGACAGCGAAGGATATCAAGAAATACGTCCGCTACATCGCCGACTGGCGGCTGCAACAGCTGGGCTTCCAGCCCGTCTATATGGTGGAGGATCACCCGCTGCCATGGCTGACGCCTTTGTTGAACGGCGTGGAGCATGCCAATTTCTTCGAAACCCGCGCGACCGAATATTCCAAAGGCGCAACGAAGGGTAACTGGCAGGATGTGTGGTCGAGTTTCGACAACCGCGCCAAGGCGAAGCGGGGCGATGAGGCCAATGACGAGGTCGTGGATGACGGGCCGGGGCTGTTTGGGGATAGTGTTGTGACGCAGGGTGTAGCGGCGGAGTAGGTTGTAAATGAAGTGGATTTGAAAGATGTATCCTTACACGCAAAATACAGGCAACCTGATATCAGTTATAAAGGATATTGGTAAACACGGGAAGCCAGACAAATTTACTACAAAAGAACTACCCATCTGGGGGTATAAAAGTAGTAATGATCGATCAATAATTTCAGTATTTAAATTCATTGGATTGATTGATTCTACTGGAACACCAACCGATCGGTGGATGCTTGCAAGGACTAATCCGGAGAGTGCAACCGGTGAAGGTGTTCAAGATGGATATTCTGAGATATTCAAGACTTTTTCAGAAGCGCAGGACGCGACAGCTGACCAGCTCACAAATTTTTTTAAAGCAAAGACAGAAGTTGGTGAAGCTGGCATCAAAGCAATGGTTTCTACATTTCGTGCACTCGCAGAGTATGGTGAGTTCGTAGGGGTCAAGAAACATTCGAACAATGACGAAAGTAAGGATGAATCCGAAACCGCAGCGCAAACCAAGATTGAGGTTCCAATTGACTCCTCGAGTCCGGGGATGACGGTCAACTTAAACGTTGAGCTTGTCGTTCCTACCGACGCTACAGGTGATGTTTATGATAAATTCTTCGCAGCAATGCGTAAGCATTTGATGGGAAGCTGACGGTTGGACTGGGCGCGTCGCCTTTCTCGGTTTGAAAAAGAAGCATTCGAAATTTTTGCAACGATTGAGACATCGACAGCACGATCTATCAACTTGTACGAAAGCTATAGTAAACTTCACAAGCTCAACTTAAGGCAAGATGCTCTTTTTCGCGAAGCATTAAAATGCGTTGAGCACCAACTCTATCGAAGTGCTCATGTGCTTTCATGGTCTGCTTTTATTGATTGCGTACATGGTCTTTTAGAGAGCGATCAATTTGAGTTGTTAAACAAAATTCGAGATAAATGGAAAATAAGTGAACTGTCCGATTTAACGGAACGTTATGGGGAGCATGCGTTAATTGAAGCACTTCATCCTATGAAAGTTGTTAACAAAGCAGAAATGAAGTCTTTGTTAGGAATGCTTTCGGAAAGAAATGAGTGCGCGCATCCAACCGATTATGTTCCTGATTTGAACGAAACACTCGGATATATATCAAAGTTATTTTTACGAATAGCAGCCATCGAGAAGCGATTTCCGCTTATGCTTATCGTTTAGATCCAGTTCGAACCACGAAGAATGGCATTAATATTTGCCGTTCTATGTTTGCGTAGCGTAGCTATCCGTTCGCGCTTCTGCCTACGCACTGCGGATTGTGATCCGATCCTTGGGTAGTAAAGCAATATAGCAGGCTAACACCACGCAATCCGCCGCCCGCCCCATTTCTCGGCCAACCCCTCATTCACCAACATAGCGCCAACGCTCTCTCCATCGCGTTCCACGGTTCGCAGCAAGCGGTCGTATTGGTCGCGGTCGGGGGTTCCGAAAGGGCGGGACAAGGTGAACTCGCCTTCGTTCAGCAGCACCTGCATCCGGTTCATTGCGCGGTTGCCCATGCTGCGCTCATTGGCGCAGCCGGGATCGCCCACTTCGGGCGTGTCGATGTCGGCGATGCGAATTTTCTCTCCTTGATACCAGATCGTATCGCCGTCCACTATGCATGTGATGCGCATGCCGTCGTCGCAGCGGGGGAAGTGGGTGTCCACCACCATGCCGCTACCGCGTGCGGCGTCATTATCGGGCAGCACGCGCGCCAAGCCGACCGGGCCGCCGCCCCATACGAATACCGCCGTAAACGTCGCCAATGGCGCCATGACCAGCACGGCACCGAACGGCAGTTTCGATCGGCTTGCGGAACCGCGCCGCTCCCCACCGACCACCCGCCGGACCGACCGCCCCCGTGAATGACGCTGCGGCGTTTTTCCGAATATATGCCTCGTGCCCATCGGTGTACGATATCGCGGCGATGGTTGCCGTTCGGTAAAGCGCAGGGTTGGTGGGTAAGGATTGGGGAGCAAGGTTCGGGGAGCAAGGTTTGGGGAGAAAGGTTTGGGGGCCTGGCGTACCGACGACGCCGCGCTGTCCTACATTGCCGAAACCTGCCTATCGTCGGCGTCCATGTGGAATGACACTTCCCCCTCCCCCGGCCGACGGAACCCCGCTCTTTCTCGCCTGCCATGTACGAACAGACGCCTTGGAATATTCATGCGCGAATTTTGCCGTCAGGACCGTGTAACAAGCGGTCCATGTCTCGCGTCGGCCCGGCGATCGCGACCTTGCCGGAACCTTAACGGGAAGGGTCCGTTGAAACGATATCGGCGCGCTCGAAGCGTGCCTGCACCTATGATACAAATGGCAAGGACGACGATATGGCTGAAATTCCCGTAGAAAAGAAATCGGGTGTTCCCGGCTGGCTCTGGCTGCTGCTCGCGCTGATCCTGCTGGCGTTGGCGATATGGTGGTTCGCCTCGCAGGCGGACGAGCCCGATGAAACGCCCGAAGCGGTCGCGCAGACCGAATTGCTGGATGGCGACGATGACTTCGGCGTCCTCGACGATACGGGTGAAGCGCCCACCGTCGATGCCGCACCGGAAGCCATCGCCGGCGTGGCGGGTCTGGCCAACCTCAGCGAGAAGATCGGCCGCAACGTGAGCATGGACAGCGCGCCCGTCAACCGCGTGATCGGTGATGAAGG
>JBASBA010000090.1:0-10498 GCA_049650885.1 Alteraurantiacibacter sp.
TTTCTTCATCCGTCGGCCCGGTCTCGACTTCGGCGGCGCGTTCGGCCTCCGCCTCCGCCTCTACCGCGTCCACATCAATGAATGTCGCGCGGCCCAGCGCCTTGTACATCTCGCGCTTGCGTTCTGCATTGGCCTCCAGGCGGGCCTGCAGCGCATCCTTCAATTCCTGGTTGGCGCAGTTGCTGGCGATGATCTCGCCTTGCGTGCGGCTGCCATCGAAAGTGGAGATCAGCATCACCTCGGGCCGGGCGGGCGGTCCCTTCTGGCCGGCGGGGATCAGCAGCATGAACACGCAGAACGTCGCCGCAATTGCCACGCCAAGGATCTGCCAGCGATGCGGGGTCGGCTTCTTCCACTCGTCGCGGAAGTCCGAAACCGCACGGCGCGGGGAAATACGGCGGAAGAATCTCTTCATGACACCAAGAATAGGGATGCACGGGCGATTTCGCCAGTGCTGAACTGCGCGGCCAGGCTAGCCAAAGGCGGCATACAGCGCGCGGCCGTCACGCTTCAGCCAGCTATCCGCGTCTGCCAGGACGCCTTCGAACAATTGTGCCAGCAGGGCGTAGAAGGCTGGGGAGTGATCGAAATGAACAAGGTGTGCCACTTCGTGCGCCACCACGGACCGGCGCACAGGATCGGGCGCCATCACCAGCCGCCAGTTGATGCGAATGCAACGCCCGGTATGCCGGTCGCCGGAGCATGAGCCCCAGCGTCGCTGCGCACGCGACAGGCGAAGGTCCGGGCACGGCAGATCGGCCCGCTGGCAATAGAACGCCAGATCATCCCTGCACAACCGCAGCGCCTCTGCTTCCAGCCAGCGGCGAACGCGGCTTTCCAGCCCCTCTGGCGGTCCGCCCACGCGCAAAACGCAGTCCTGCGCCACGGGTTTGCGACCGGCACCGGCATCCCAGGCAATCCGCAGCGTTGCGCCACGAAAGGCGATCCGTTCTCCATCGGTGATGGATACGCGCCTTGGCACCTTGGACAATTGTGTCGCAATCCACTGCGCACGCGCCTTGGCAAAGCCAAGGGCGTCTGCGGTGCGGCCCCAGGTGGGCAGGGTAACGCGCACTTCGCTGCCGTCGGGGGCCAGCCGCATGGTCAGCCGTTTTGCACGGGCGTGGCGGCGGATTGCTATGGGGAGCGAGGTTTCGCCTATGGTGATGGCCGGGTTCTGGTGAGCGTCGCGCAACCAGTCGATCATGCGCGCTCATCCTCCCAGTCGATCACGTGGTGTTCCAGCGGGCCTGCCAGCGTTTCGCTGATGCAGCGCCCGGCGACGCTGGCGCCAGCTTCCATCATGGCATCGCGGCTGCCGGTCAGCAAATAGTGCCAGTCGGGCAGTGACCTTCCCTCAGCCCGGCAGACATAGGCGCATGTGGCGGGCAGCCACGGCACGTCCTTCACCAGCTTTGGCGTCAGCCGAAGGCAATCGGGCACGAAGGCCTTGCGATGGCGATAATCGCGGCATTGCGCGGTGCCGGTGTCAAGCAGCTTGCAAGCGACATTCGTTTCCGCGATTTCGCCGGTATCCTCATCCTCCAGCTTGTGCAGGCAGCACCGGCCGCAGCCATCGCACAAGGCTTCCCATTCGGGACGGGATAATTCGTCCAGCTCAAGCTCCCAGAAACGTGCGCGCAGTTCAGCCATTTGCCGGGCGAACCCATTTGGCCAGTTCTTCTGCCACGGCCTCAGCCGATTGCTCCACCGGGATCAGCGCCATCGGCTCCCCGTCACGATTGACGAGATAGCCTGCACGCGAGTGATCCATCAGGTAATCCGCCTCCGCCGCTTCATCCAGTTTCTGGTAATGCGCGAAAAACGCCGCCGCCGCGGCCTCGATCTGCCCCGGCGTTCCGGTAAGGCCGATCAGGTCTTCCGAAAAGGCATTGGCATACTCGCCCACCTTCTCAGGGGTATCACGCTCCGGATCGATGGTGATGAAGATGGGCTGCACGTCCGCGGCCAGTTCCGGGTTGGCTTGCGCAAACCGATCGTATCCGCGCATCATCCTGGTCATGTCGAAAGGGCATACATCGGGACAATAGGCATAGCCGAAGTAGACAAGCTGATACTTGCCGGCGAAATCAGCATTGGTCACTTGCGCGCCATCTGCATTGACGAGATCGAACTCGCCGGTGAGGGAACTGCCGTAAAGGGGGGCGTCGCTGATCGGGGGCTGGTCTGCGCTGCCATCGCACGCGGGAAGGGCAAGGGCGAGAAGGATCGCGGCGGCAATAGAATTTCGTGCTGACATGACGCAGCGTTCATGCTCTGCTAACGCGCTACAGGCAAGCAGAGTCCCGCATTGCCACAGGGCTTTTGCGCAAATTTTTTAGACAGGAGAAAAGGCCGTGGCTCGCGCCCCCTTTCGACGTTTCATCCTTGTTGCGGCATCGCTTGCCGCGTTAAACCTGGCGGTGCCCGCCTCGGCCCAGCTTTATTCTGAAGGTTACAAGTTCCTTCAGGCGGTGAAGGACCGTGAGGGTGAAGACGCTACGCAGATGCTGAACGAGCCGGGTTCCGTCATCGTGAACTCGCGCGATATTTCGTCTGGCGAAACCGGACTGCATATCACCGTCGATCGGCGTGATCTTACCTGGACCAAGTTCCTGCTGCAGGAAGGGGCCAACCCCAATATCGCGGACAATCGCGGACGCACGCCCCTGATCGCTGCTGCCCAGTCCGGCTTTGTCGAGGGTGTGGAAGCACTTGTAAAAGCGGGTGCGCGGCTGGATGTCGGCAACGAAACGGGCGAAACCCCGCTAATCGCTGCCGTCCATGCCCGCAACATCGAACTGATCCGGGTGCTGGTGGCCGCTGGCGCTGATCCCGACCGCGCGGATAATGCGGGCCGCACGGCGCGTGATTATGCCACAATGCCGGGGGTTTCGGGCCGCGTGATCAACGCCATCGAAACCAACGAGTCAGCGGCTGATGCGGGTTCGAATCGCGTTTACGGCCCGGTGTTCTGATGGTGGCGACGGATTGTACTGCCGATCTGGCGGATGCCACGCTGGACGAACTGCGCATCGCGCTTGCCCCTGAAGTTGCCGTGGCCGCCATGTTCGATGGCTGGACCGATGCAGCGCTGGTTTCCGCGGCCGAAATGTCTGGCGTTGAGCCGGCAGTTGCGCGGCTTGCATTCAAGGATGGCGCGATGGGTATGATCGATGCCTGGGTGGCCTCGGTGGATGCGCGGATGGAAGCCGAATTTGCCAATGGGCGGCTGGACAACATGCCGATCCGCGAAAAAATCCGCGTCCTCGTGTGGTTCCGGCTAGAAGCGATCATGGGGCTTGAGGAATCCTTGCGCCGTGCCACCGCCGTGCAGGCGATGCCGCAAAACGTGCCCAAAACGTTGAAGCAGGGATGGTCAAGCGCGGACAAGATGTGGCGGCTGGCCGGCGATACGGCTACCGATTACAACCATTATACGAAACGCGCGATCCTGGGCTCTATCTACGGCGCCACGCTGGCGGTGTTCGTGGAAGATGAGAGCGAAGGCAAGGCCGACACTGCGGCATTCCTTGATCGCCGAATCGAAGGCGTGATGAAGTTCGAGAAGGCCAAGGCCCAACTGCTTGGCAAGGATCGGGAGCATTTCGATTTCGCGCGTTTCCTAGGCCGCCTGCGCTATCCGCAAAAGTAAGGCCCGCCTGCGCTCCCTCTATTGATAATCAGTTGCAATTAGGTTCATGGTCTGGCACCGGCTGATGCGTGGAACAGCAACTGACACTCGATACGCTTCCCCCGCGAGCGCGCGCCGAAATCACTTCCGTCGACTGGAGCGCGCTTGCGCCTGATGAGGGCAAGCGCCTGCGCGCCCTTGGCATTGACGAAGGTACCCGCGTGGCCATTGCCCATCGCGGCATATTCATCGGGCGCGATCCCATTTCCCTTATCGTGGGCCGGATGAACGTGGCGATCCGCCGCGTGCACGCCCGTGCCATGACGGTGAAACTGGTATGAGCCGCCTTCGCACCGCCGCGCTTGTCGGCAATCCCAATGCCGGCAAAAGCGCGCTTTTCAACGCATTGACCGGCGCACGACAGAAGATCGCCAACTATCCCGGTGTCACGGTGGAGCGTAAGGCGGGCCGCATGTTCCTGCCTTCGGGTGAGCCTGTGGAACTGATCGATCTGCCCGGCTCCTATTCCCTCGATTCGGCCAGCCCTGACGAGGAAGTGACACGGCAGGTGGTTGAGGGAGACTTTCCCGGAGAAGCCACTCCGGATGTGCTGGTCGTGGTGCTGGATGCGGCAAATCTGGAACAGCATCTGGTCTTTGCACAGGAGCTGATCGCGCTGGGCCGCCCTACGGTGATCGCGCTCAACATGGTGGATCTGGCCGAGCGTGACGGGCTTGCCCTCGATCCCGAAGCATTGTCCGCCGCGCTGGGTGTGCCGGTCGTTTCCACCGTCGCTGTGCGCAAACGCGGCCTTGATGCCCTGGTAGGCGCGGTGGGCTCTGCCGAGGGGCAGGACATGTCGATGCGGCACGAGGTTGCCGGCCAATCCCTTACCGAAAGGCGCCTGGCAGCGCGCAACATCGCAAAGGGAGCGATCCTTTCGCAAAGCAGCAAGCACCGCCTCCATGCCAGCCTCGACAAGGTGTTGCTGCACCCGTGGCTGGGCCCGCCTATCCTGTTCGCACTTCTGTTCGTGATGTTCCAGGCTGTGTTCGCCTGGGCAACGCCCTTTGCCGATGCGCTGGACGGCGGCATATCCGCCCTGATCGGGCTGGTGGAAGGCACCATGCCGGATGGTGTCGTGCGCGATTTCCTGACGCAGGGCGTGCTGACGGGCGTCGGCTCGGTCGTCGTGTTCCTGCCGCAAATCGTGATCCTGTTCGCCTTCATCCTGGCGATGGAGCAATCAGGCTACATGGCCCGCGCTGCCTTTATCATGGATCGGCTGATGGCCTATGTCGGCCTGTCAGGTCGCAGTTTCATCCCGCTGTTATCCAGCTTTGCCTGTGCCATTCCCGGCATCATGGCGACCCGTGCGATTGCCGATCCCAAGGACAGGCTCACCACCATTCTGGTCGCCCCCCTGATGACATGCTCTGCGCGGTTGCCGGTCTATGCCGTGATCATTGCCGCCTTCATCCCGGCGACCAGCGTTGGGCCGGGCATCGGCTTGCAGGGCCTGGTGCTGTTCGCACTGTATATCGCCGGTATCGTCGGCGCGATGGTGGTGGCGCTGGTGCTGCGCCGTACCGTGACAAAGGGCGGAGCAAGCGGCTTCATCATGGAACTGCCGCGCTATCAGTTGCCGCCCCTGCGCGATCTTGCCATCGGCCTGTGGCAGCGTGCCTGGGTGTTCCTGCGCCGCGCGGGCACGATTATCTTTGCCGCCACGATCGCGCTGTGGATTTTGCTCAGCTTTCCCAAGGCGGACCCCGGCGAGAGCCAGATCGACGCCAGTATTGCGGGGCAGGTGGCAGACGGGCTGCATGTCGTGATGGCCCCCATCGGCTTTAACCGCGAGATCAGCCTGGCGCTGATCCCGGCGATGGCCGCGCGCGAGGTAGCAGTGTCTGCGCTGGCCACCACCTATGCGGTGGAGGCCGATAACGAAGAAGCCGAAGCGGAGGGGTTGATCCCGCGCCTGCAGGCAGGGTGGACCTTGCCCACCGCGCTGGCCTTCCTCGCGTGGTTCGTATTTGCGCCGCAGTGCATATCCACCATCGCTGTTGCCAAGCGGGAGACGAACGGTTGGAAATGGCCGGCCGTAATGGTCGGGTATCTTTTCGCACTCGCCTATATTGCTGCCGGTATCACCTACTGGAGCGCGGTTTCGCTAGGGCTTTAGCATGTGAACTGGGGAATTCGCCGCCTTCGGGTAGCGACTCGCCCGCCTCGCCGCTAAGCCCCTGCATCAAGCAATCAGAGGAATCACGAAAATGGCGGGTAGTCTCAACAAGGTCATGCTGATCGGAAATCTGGGCGCAGACCCGGAAGTCCGCAGCTTCCAGAACGGTGGCAAGGTGTGCAACCTGCGCATCGCCACCAGCGAGACGTGGAAGGACAAGGAAGGCCAGCGGCAGGAAAAGACCGAGTGGCACACCGTCGCGATCTTCTCCGAAGGCCTGGTCCGCGTTTGTGAGAATTACCTGAAGAAGGGTTCCAAGGTTTACATTGAGGGTTCGTTGCAGACCCGCAAGTGGCAGGATCAGAATGGGCAGGATCGCTATTCCACCGAAACCGTGTTGCGCGGCTTCAACGGCACCCTGGTGATGCTGGACGGTCGCGGTGAAGGCGGCGGTGGTGGCGGCGGCCAGCGTAGCGGCGGAGGTGGCGGTTACGGCGGCGGTGCCGGTAGCGGCGCGGCGAGCGGCGGCTTTGGCGGCGGAAATCAGGGCGGCGGTGGAAATCAGGGCGGTTCGGGCGGCCAGTCCGGCGGCGGTTCCAACTACGATGATCTGGATGACGATATCCCGTTCTGATCGCGGCAATTTGAACACGTGTATGGCAGGCTGACGGTGTGAAAGAATATCGCGCGGCCTGTCGACACTTTCGCCTGGAGGAACGCGAATGCCTTCATCCGGCGCAACCACAGGTGGCGCTGATTTTCGTAAGTTTTACGAACAAATCTGGCGCACCCTCTGACGCCAGCTGGCACCGCGATACAGGCCGCGAAACCTTCGTATGGGCCTGAGCATTGTCCAGACATGACCAATGCGAAAGATTTCATAATCGGCACGCAAGTGCGCAAATCACCCTTCTTCGATGCGACGATGCGTTGGGGTGTGCAATCCTTCTCAGTTTACAACCACATGTATCTGCCGCGCAGTTTCGGGGGAGAAGTGGAGAATTTCCACAACCTGATAGACGACGCTATCCTGTGCGATGTTGGGGCAGAGCGGCAGGTGGAAATCACCGGCCCCGATGCTGCGGGTTTCATGCAATTGCTGACCCCTCGCGATCTTTCGCAGATGCAACCGGGCCAGTGCAAATACGTGCTGATCACCGATGAGCAGGGGGGCGTGCTGAACGACCCGATCCTGCTGAAGCTGGCAGCGGACACGTTCTGGATGTCACTATCCGACAGCGATATCCTGCTATGGGCAAAGGGTGTTGCCGTGCATGCGGGGCTGGATGTGCAGATCGGGGAACCGGATGCCTCCCCGCTGCAATTACAGGGGCCGAAGTCCAAACCCGTGATGGAGGCACTGTTTGGTGATGCACTGGATGAGCTGAAGTATTTCCACCACCGTGAAATAGATCTGGATGGCATTCCCCTGATCGTATCGCGCACGGGATGGTCAAAGGAATATGGTTATGAACTGTTCCTGCTGGATCATACGCGCGGAGATGACCTGTGGGAGAAAATTATGGCGGCGGGGCAGCCGCTGGGTCTGAAGCCTGGGCACACGTCCACGATCCGCCGGATTGAGGGGGCGCTGCTGTCATATCGCGCCGACGCCGATTTGCGCACCAATCCGTATGAGTTGAACCTTGGCCGGCTGGTCGATCTGGATCAGGATGCGGATTTCATCGGGAAAGCTGCACTGCGCCGGATTGCGGATGAGGGACCGCATCGCACGCAGGTTGGCCTGCTGCTTGATGGCCCGCCGATTGACGGGGCCAATACAGATTACTGGGGCGTTCAGGCAGGAGGAGAAAAGGTCGGCGTTGTAACCTCCGCCATTCATTCTCCGCGGCTGGAAAAGAACATTGCGCTGGCCCTGATTGGCGTCGATCACGCCGCTGAAGGCAACGCGCTGGAAGTTATGATGGGCGAGAACGGGGTGAGCGCCAAGGTGGCCAAGCTGCCTTTCCTGGAAGGCAATGAAACCGAAGGCTGACCCGGATTAGCTGCCTTTCAGGCCCCGTAACGCATCGGCAAGCGGCCCGTCCCGAATGCCTTCCTCAGCCAGCCCGTGGTGATCACGCGCTGCTTCCGCTCGTGGCCCAACGGCATAGGGATCAATAGCCAGGGCAAGGCTTTGCGCCACCGCCTCGCCCAGATCGAAGCTGGTGCCCTCATATCCCATTTCGTCCAGCTCATCCTCCTCCAGCTCGATTTCCTCGTCCTCCTCGCTGGCCTCCAGCGTGGCTGCAGGTACGAAGCGAAGGGTAATTTCCTCGTTGATGGACATGGGCAGATCGTCCCCGGAAACGGCGCAACTTTGCACGAAATCGGCAGACATGGTGCCCTTGGCGGAAACCTCCTCACCCTCGGCTTCCAGCGACAGGGTTGCGGCGAGGCTGCCAATCGTGACGAGGCCAAATCGCCCGGCCAGCGCGGCAAGTTCCTGCGCATTGGCTTCCAGTGTCACCGGTTGGGCGGTGATGCCGCGAAGGTCAAACGTGCGGGAAAATTCGTGGGCGCCGGTCATGCGCGCAAATCTCCTTTGATCAGCGCGGCATCGCCTTGCGCGGCCAGATCGTTGTGCAGGGCACGGGTGCGCACGGCGAGGGGGAAGGGCTTCTTTTCTTCATCCGCCAATGTCACGTTGCGTTGCAGGATCACGGCCAGTGCGGCATCGCTTTCGGTCATGCTTTCGCGCAGGGCACCGATCCTGCCGCCCAGCGCGCTCATCAGCTTGCCCATCCTCTTGCCCACCATTAGATCGCCCACCCCGCTATCGCGCAATTGCCTGTCCATGTCGGCCACGAACAATTCTGTCAGCGGCCCGGTTCTGGGCGCCAGGTCCGGGCTGTTCTCCATGCGCAGGAGGGTTAGCGACAGGATGAGAACAATCATGTCGAAGCGGCCCTCCACCGTGTCTGCCGCGCCGCCCGGCGCATACCATTCCGGCTCCCGGCTGGTAGCAACGATACCGTGCCACAAGGGTCGCAACTCGTTGCGCGGATCGGCGCCGATGCCAAGGAAACGGGTGATGAAGGACATGGAGCAGGCGCACCTTTCATTAAGCGGTTGTTCAAAGCCCCCGCACCAATGCGGCTCTTGCGTTGCACAGGCGCGCGGGCTGCCCTAAGGCTTGCCTCCACATATAGGACACGAGGCTGCGCCGCGCAAAGCGCACCTTTCGTCCATGCACGGATTGCGAGAAGGATTACACCATGGGTTTCAATGTGCCCAAAAGACTGTTTCAGGGCATGGCCTTCGCAGGCGTGGGGCTGGCGCTGGCGGGGTGTTCGTCGATCACCAACCATCGCGGCTATATCAATGATGAAGTGCTGATTGCCTCTGTCCAGCCGGGTCTGGACAACCAGCAATCGGTTCGCGGCACGCTGGGCCAGCCGACTATGGTCAGCCAGTTTGGCGATCCTGTGTGGTATTACATCTCCAGCCAGACCGAACAGGCCCCCTTCAACCGTCCGAAGATCGAGGATCATTCGGTGCTGGCTGTCTATTTCGACGAGGCGGGCAATGTCATCTCGACGAATCGCAGCGGCATGGAACAGGTCGCCCGGATCGATCCCGACAGTGGCGAAACACCCACGCTGGGTATCGAGCGCGGCTTTCTGGAAGATCTGTTCGGCAACATCGGCACTGTCGGCACCGGCGCACCGGGCGGCGCTCCCTAGCGGCCAACCACAACTCATGATGTTGCACGGCTTTGCTTGAAGCTGCGCAACCTTCGCCCATATGCACGGGCATGAGTGACAATAGCGCGAGCCACGGCCTGACACAGTGGCACGGAACCACCATCATCGGCGTGAAGCGCGGTGATCAGACCGTGATCGCCGGCGATGGCCAGGTATCGATGGGCAATACCGTGATGAAACCTAACGCCCGCAAGGTTCGCCGTATTGGCGAGGGCGGTAAGGTGGTGGCCGGTTTTGCCGGTGCGACAGCAGACGCTTTCACCTTGTTCGAACGGCTTGAACGCAAGCTGGAACAGCACAGCGGGCAATTGCTGCGCGCATCTGTTGAACTGGCCAAGGACTGGCGCACCGACAAGTACCTGCGCAATCTGGAAGCCCTGATGATCGTGGCCGACAAGGAAACGCTGCTGGTCCTCACCGGCAATGGCGATGTGCTGGAACCCGAAGGCGGCATTACCGCCATCGGCTCTGGCGGGAATTACGCGCTGGCCGCCGCCCGCGCGATCGCGGATTACGAGGAAAACGCCGAGACCATTGCGACCAAGGCAATGCAGGTTGCTGCCGATATTTGCGTTTTCACCAATGGCAATGTGACGGTAGAGACCGTTTAGGGGGTTTGAGTATCCCCTTGAGCGGGGGAACGGCAATCCAGCAGCACGGGGAAAAACTGGTCGCGATCCAGGCCCTGCGGTTTGTCGCCGCGATGGGGGTTGCGGTCGTTCACCAGGCGTTTGCGTTTGCGACTTATATGGGCAGCGGGCTGGGTATCCCTGCGCCCGGCTGGCCAATCGGCCAGATTGCTGTGTCGCTGTTCTTCGTCATCTCCGGCTACATCATGGTCATCTCGTCCCGCCGGCTGTTTGGCAGACCGGGCGCGATGCGTATTTTCCTGACCCGGCGATTTGCGCGCATTCTGCCATCCTACTGGATTGCCTCTTTGCTGCTGGTGGCAGTCCTGTTGGGGTTGCGCGG
>JBASBA010000091.1:0-2298 GCA_049650885.1 Alteraurantiacibacter sp.
GGAAATGGCCATTCTGGGCCTGTGCGATCCTGCCGACGTGATCGGCGGTGCCGTCGTCCGGCAGGAAAAAGCCTATCCCGTTTATGACGAGCATTACGCCGCGAACGTGGCGGCGATGCGCGCCGAACTGGAGGCGAGGCATCCAACGCTGCATCTGGTCGGCCGCAACGGGATGCACCGTTACAACAATCAGGATCACGCCATGATGACCGCGATGCTGACGACGGAAAATATCCTGGCCGAAAAGCGGCTTTATGATATCTGGTGCGTGAACGAGGATGCGGAATATCACGAGGCCGGAGACGAGGGCGCGCACCTGCAAACGGTTGCACCGACAAAAGGTCATCTGCCGGTAAGCGACGATCAGGCCGCAGCGCTGAATTCCCTGCGCGGCGTACCCGAACGGCTGAGGCGTGAGGAATCGGACGCTGGTTCTGCCATTGGCCCCGCAACTGGCCCCGCAACTGGGCTCGCAACCGAACCTGCGCCAGATCCCGCAACCGGCGAAAAATCACGCCGGGTCGCCTGACCGCCATTCGGCATTTCGGCGAAACGGATATTGGAGGGCACAGGCAATGACGGCACTGATCGGCAAGCTGCGCGATGTGCGCCTGGTGCGGTATCTCGCAGTCAGCGTCGTCGCGCTGGCCGTCGATGTCGCCTGTTTCCTGCTGCTGCTGACGGCAGGCGTGGCGCCGACGGTGGCATCGGCGATAGGGTACAGCGCGGGCATTGTGATACATTGGATTTTGTCCAGCCGCACTGTCTTTACCGATGGTATCGCGCTGCGCGGCATCCGGCGGACGCGGCAGAAGGGATTGTTCGTCATTTCCGCACTGGCAGGGCTGGCATTGACGATTACGATCGTCGGGGCGGCCGATGTGGCCCATGTGGACCCGCGGCTGGCGAAGCTGGCCGCCATCGCGGCAAGTTTCGCGCTCACCTGGCTGTTGCGCAGCCGTTTCATCTTCCGGCCCCGGGCGAATTGAACGGACGATGATTCCCATCGACAGACGAACCCGTGCGAAGGAACGCGTCACCTTGCGCATCGCACTGATCTGGGCCGTGCTCAGCGGTATTTTCCTGATGCTTGGCTATTCGCGGATCGTCGAAGGCGACTATCCGGGTCCCGACGATGTTGTACGATTGGTGCAGATACGCGATCTGCTGAACGGGCAGGGCTGGTTCGATCTCCATCAATACCGGATCGATCCGCCCGGCGGTACGGCGATGCACTGGTCGCGCCTGGTCGATCTTCCGCTGGCTTTCCTGATTGCGGCCCTGACGCCCTTGTTCGGCCAATTCGCGGCGGAAACCACGGCAAGCACCCTGGTTCCGCTGCTGTTGCTGGGCGGGGTGCTGTTTTTCATCGGCCGGCTGGCATGGCGTTTGTTCGGGCTCGAGGTAGCGGGGTTCGCCTGTCTCGCCGTTGGACTGTTCACGCCGATCGTCATGCAATTGCAGCCCATGCGGATCGACCATCATGGCTGGCAGATCCTGACCGTCGCGGCGGCATTATGGGCCATCGCCCATCGGCATGCCGCCTTCGGTGGCGGGATCGCAGGCCTGGCGATGGGCGTAGGACTGACGATATCGATCGAGCTGCTGCCGATGGCCGCGGCTTTCGGCACCGTACTGACGCTGCGCTGGCTTGCGGACCGCGACAACCGCTGGTGGCTGGTATGGTACATGCAGGCCTTGGCGCTGAGCCTGGTTGCCCTGTACTTCCTGACACGCGGGTGGGGCGATCTCACGCAATATTGCGACGCGATTTCGCCCGCGCATCTCGGCTTTTTCCTGATTGCCGCTGTGCTGACGGGTGCGATAGCCGCGGCGCGCAATATTCCCAACCTTGCCGTGCTTCTCGCGCTTGCGGGGGCGGGCGGACTTGGCCTCGTGTTCTTTGCACTGTCGGCGCCGAACTGCGTTGCCGCACCGTTCGCGCAACTCGATCCGATCGTGCGCGACATGTGGTATCTGAAGGTCACGGAAGGGCGCCCCCTCTGGGCGCAGAACCTCGCCATCGCGATACCCCGGTTTCTGCAATTGATCGCGATCCTGGCGGCGACCATCCTGCTGGCACGCGGCGCCAACAAATGGCTGCGCCAATGGTGGGTCGAATATGCCATTCTGCTGGCCGCAAGCATGATCGGGGCCATGCTGGTCTGGCGCTCGGCCGGATTTGCTTGCGTGATCGGGGCCATTCCGCTCGGCTGGCTGATGGCAAAATTGTTCGCGTGCATCCGGGGGCGCCGTGGTTTCGGGCTGAAACTGGCGGCCGCCTGCACGTTCCTGATC
>JBASBA010000092.1:0-2723 GCA_049650885.1 Alteraurantiacibacter sp.
GTTACACAGCCGGCTGATGAGATAATACAATCAACGGTGGCTGGCGTGGTGAATACCCGCCGGCCACCGATTGACCGGGCTTTGCACAAGGTCCACATCCCACGGCATCAGATGCCAGGGGAACCCATGCTCAAGACTTTGCTCGTCACCGCCAGTGCGATTGGTTTCGCCTTCCTTCCTGCTTCCTCGTTCGCGCAGGATGTGCCGCAGCAGCCTGCCGCTGCGCAGACGGAGCAACCCGTGGCAATGTCCGCCGCAGTCCAGGGCTCTGCGCGCACCGGCCCCAATCGCTCCTTTACCGGTGAGGATCTGTTTGACCTGGCGGTTGCCTCCGATCCGCAGATCAGCCCGGACGGGAACCGCATTGCCTATGTGCGCCGCCAGAATGACATCATGTCGGATCGCGCGGTCAGTTCCATCTGGATGATCGACGTGGAAAGCGGCGAGCAGACGCCGTTTGCGGCAAATGGAGGCGGAGCCTTTTCGCCTGTCTGGTCTCCTGATGGAAATCGCGTGGCCTATGTGTCTGTTGAAGGCGGCAGCGCGCAGTTGTGGGTGAAATGGCTGGCAAATGGAGAGGCCGTGCGGCTGACCGGCTTGCCCAACAGCCCCACAGCAATTGCATGGTCCCCCGATGGCAGGTCCATCGCCTATACCATGATGGTGGACGATGCGGCTCCCTCGCTTGGTTCAGCCCCCAAGAACCGGCCAGAGGGCGCGGAATGGGCAGAGGCCTTGCAAATAACCGATCTCGTCAACTTTCGCGCGGATGGCGCGGGGGAACTGACTGCGGGTTATGAGAAGATATTCGTTATTCCCGCCACCGGCGGGGCTCCGCGCCAGATGACTTTCGGCGAATTTCACGATGGTGGGCCGCTCAGCTGGTCCCCCGACGGACGCACCATCTATTTCAGCGCAAACCGCAATGCAGACTGGCAAATTGATTCGGTGGAAGGCGAGGTCTGGGCACTCGATACCGCTTCGCTGGGGATTACGCGATTGACGGGACGCGACGGGCCTGATGGCGGCGCGAAGGTATCGCCCGATGGCCGCCTGATCGCCTACACCGGTTTTGACGATGTCGGTAACGCCTATGAAGACGCCGAACTCCATATCATGAATAGTGACGGCACCAACCAGCGCCTGCTGACAGCAGACTGGGATTACAACGTAGGCGCCATCGAATGGGACGCGGATTCACGCGGTATCTACGTCCAGTATGACGAGCGCGGGGAAACCAGCGTCGCGCGTATCGGTCTGGATGGCAGCGTTCGCCGGATCGTGAGCGGACTGTCCGGCGGCGGTTTTGATCGGCCTTACACCGGCGGCAGCTTTTCCATCGCCGCAGACGATACCATCGCATTTACCGGCGGCACCCAGTCGCGGCCTGCCGATGTGCAGGTGTTTAGCCGGGGCAACACGCGTTACCTGACGGACCTGAACTCTAGCCTGCGCGCGACCAAGGCATTTGGCGAGGTGCGTGAGATTACCACCTCATCCAGCGTCGACGGGATGGAAATTCAGGGTTGGCTGACCCTGCCGGCCGGATATGTGGAGGGAACACGCCTGCCGCTGATCCTGGAAATCCATGGCGGGCCTTTCGCCGCCTACGGGCCGCATTTCGCCACGGATAACCAGCTTTATGCAGCGTCCGGCTATGCCGTGCTTTCCGCCAATCCCCGCGGCTCAACCAGCTATGGCGAGGCTTTTGCGCAGGAGATCGACAAGGATTATCCCGGTAATGACTATCACGACCTGATCAGCATTGTGGATGAGGCCATCGCGCAGGGCATCGCCGACCCTGATCGCCTGTTCGTCACCGGCGGATCTGGTGGAGGCGTGCTGACCTCGTGGATAGTCGGGAAGACCAACCGCTTTCGCGCAGCTGCCACGCAGAAGCCCGTCATCAACTGGACTACTCAGGCGCTGACGGCGGATGGCACCGGCTATTTCGGCCTGTATTGGCTGGGCGCCCGCCCGTGGGAGAATCAGCAGACATTCTGGGATCATTCGCCGCTGTCGCTGGTGGGCAATGTGCAAACCCCCACGCTGGTGGTGGTGGGCGCCGAGGATTACCGAACGCCTGTTAGCGAGGCAGTGCAATATTACTCTGCGTTGCAACTGGAAGGCGTGCCCACCGCACTTGTCCGCGTTCCCGGCGCCAGTCATGGCAGCATCGCTGCACGCCCATCGCAAAGCGCGGCAAAGGCATCCGCGATTCTCGCCTGGTTCGAACGCTATGCCAACGGATGGGAGCCGGAAGGGGGCGCAGCTGCGCGTTGAGCAACAATTCTGGCATCCGCCGCTGTTTGCTCTTGCCGAAACGCTCAGTGCGCCGCACATTCAGTAAACCATGCTGCGCCAGTACGAACTTGTTGAACGGGTAAAGGGATATGACCCCGATGCCGACGAGGTGCTGCTGAACCGCGCCTATGTCTACACCGTGCAGAAACACGGCAGCCAAAAGCGCGCCAGCGGCGATCCGTATTTCAGCCATCCGGTAGAGGTTGCCGGGTTGATGACGGACCTGAAGCTTGATCAGGAAACCATCATCACCGCGCTGCTGCATGATACGGTGGAGGACACACTCGCCACGATAGACGATATCGAAAAGCACTTTGGCCCCGACGTGGCGCGGCTGGTGGATGGCGTTACCAAGCTATCCAAGATCGAGCAGATGGCCGAGAACGAGCGCGCAGCGGAAAACCTGCGCAAGTTCCTGC
>JBASBA010000093.1:0-5220 GCA_049650885.1 Alteraurantiacibacter sp.
CCCTCCTAGATGGAAACGTATTGGCGGTCTCGCGAGGCCGCTTTTTTGGTTTTCACGATTTCATCAAGGACGCATTCTTCATGTCGATCACTCCGCTGATGCCCGTATATCCACGGTGCGATGTGCGGCCCGTTGAGGGCGACCACTGCCACCTGATTGATGAGGACGGCACCCGCTATCTCGATTTCGCCGCAGGCATCGCGGTCAACCTTCTCGGCCATTCGCACGAGGGGCTGATTGGCGCTATTCAGGATCAGGCGGCGAAGCTGATGCACGTCTCCAATCTCTACGGCAGCCCACAAGGCGAAGCCTTGGCGCAGCGTCTGGTGGACAAGACTTTTGCCGACACGGTGTTCTTCACCAACTCTGGCGCCGAAGCTGTGGAGACCGCGATCAAGGTGGCGCGCGCCTATCACCAGCATGTGGGCAATGACGACAAATTCGAACTGATAACATTCAGGAACGCCTTTCACGGGCGAACGATGGCTACCATCAGCGCGTCGAATCAGGAGAAGATGCACAAGGGCTTCAACCCCCTGCTTCCCGGTTTCAAATATGTCGACTTTGATGATCTGGAAGGGGTCAAGGCTGCTATCGGCCCCAACACCGCCGGTTTTCTGGTAGAGCCGGTTCAGGGCGAGGGTGGCATTCGCGTTGCCTCCCAGGAGTTTATGCAAGGCTTGCGCAAGCTGGCTGACGAGCATGACCTGATGCTGGTGCTGGACGAAGTTCAGTCCGGCGTTGCGCGCACAGGCACGCTGTACGCATACGAACAGTTCGGCATAGACCCCGATGTAGTGGCCACGGCAAAGGGTATTGGCGGTGGTTTCCCTATCGGTGCTTGCCTTGCGACCGAAAAGGCCGCGCGGGGCATGGTTTTCGGAACGCATGGTTCCACATACGGCGGAAATCCGCTGGCGATGGCGGCGGGAATGGCAGTGATGGATGCCGTGGCAAATGATGAATTTCTGTCAGAGGTGCGTGCGAAGGGCGAACGGCTTCGCTCGAGGCTGGAACAGTTCATCGGTAATTATCCTGATCTGTTCGAAAGCGTGCGTGGCTTGGGTCTGATGTTGGGCATCAAGATGAAGGCAGAGCCAAGGCCTTTCATGCAGCACCTGCGAGACCATCATCACTTGCTCACCGTCGCGGCGGGTGATTCAACGCTACGGCTGTTGCCGCCGCTGGTGATCGAGGAAGCCGAGATGGACGAGTTTATCGAGAAGCTCTCTGCCGGTGCTGCTGATTATGAGGTTCCTGCCGGGTCATGAGCAATAAACCCCCGCTGGAGATCGCGCCCGTGGTGCGCAACCTTCTCGATCTTTCCGACGCTGGCGGCGATGCCATCGCGGCCATGATCAATGATGCGCAGGATCGAAAGACTGCGCGTCGCGGCTGGCCGAAAGGCATGCCCGATGCGGACCAGCCGCTTGCGGGCCATGTGCTGGCAATGGTTTTTGAGAAAAGCTCCACTCGCACCCGCGTGAGTTTTGACATTGCGATGCGCCAGCTTGGCGGTAGCGCGCTGATTCTTGATGCCAGCAACACGCAGCTGGGCCGGGGCGAATCAATAGCTGATACGGCCCGTGTACTCAGCCGCATGGCCGATGCGATCATGGTGCGTACGGACGATCACGCCAAGATCGAGCAGATGGCCCACTATGCACATGTCCCCGTAATCAATGGCCTGACCGATCGATCACATCCCTGCCAGATCGTAGCTGATCTGCTGACGATGATAGAGCATCGCAAGGTCTTGCCCGGTCTGGAAGTCGCCTGGTTCGGAGATGGCAACAATGTGCTCCACTCCATCCTCGAAGCGGCGTCGATCATGAAATTCAACGTGCGCGTGGCCACCCCAGCGGGCTACGAACCGGATGCCGAATTCGTGCATTTGGCGCGCAATGCCGGCTGCACTGTAACGCTGACTGATGATGCCACCGCCGCTGCATCGGGCGCCGATGTAATGATCACTGACACATGGGTTTCGATGGGCCAGTCACATGCAGAGGAAAAGCTTGCCGCGATGGAGCCTTTCCGTGTCGACAGTGCGCTTATGGGACGCGCGAAATCGAATGCGGTTTTCCTTCACTGCCTGCCTGCCCATGTTGGCGACGAGGTTAGCGCCGATGTCTTTGAAGGCCCCCAATCAGTCGTGTTCGACGAGGCCGAGAACCGCATCCACGCGCAGAAATCCATTCTGCTCTGGTGTTTTGGAAAGCTTGGATAGGCGCGCTTCAAAATCGGGATATGCGCACCATATGATGCGCATGAATGAAACCCGATCAGACACTTTCTCGGACGAATTGCTGGGATTTTCCATACCGTCGCGCGATTCGCGCGGGCGCGCGGTCAGGCTTGGGCCGGTGTTGGAGGACATACTCGCTGCACACGACTACCCGCCAGCGCTAAAGCACGCCTTGGCCGAAGCCTTGGTTCTGGCCACCCTGATGGGCGGCTTGATGAAGGATGACGGCGACCAATTGACCATGCAGGCGCAGGGCGAGGGTGGCATCGTCAGCCTTCTGGTGTGCGATTATCGCGATGGCGAGATGCGCGGTTATATCGAGCATGACGAGGAACAGATGGCTGCCGAAGGGGCCAATCCATCGCTCGATACCCTTTTCGGCAAGGCGCATCTCGCCATTACGTTCGACATCGCAAAAACCGGAAAGCGCTATCAGGGGATCGTGCCGATGGAGGGCGATTCACTTTCGGCTGCAGTCGAGAGCTATTTCATGCAGAGCGAGCAAATCCCTACCTTGATCCGTACCGCGATCCGTTCCGGCAATGGGCAGACGGTGGCAGCGGGGCTGCTGGTCCAGCACCTGCCGGAAGGCGAGGAAGGGCGCGAGCGGCTGCATGTCGAACTAGATCATCCGGAGTGGGAGCACGTCTCCATTCTCGCCGACAGCCTGCGCCATGATGAACTCGTCGAGCCGGATCTGTCGTTGGAAGATATTGTCTGGCGCCTTTATCATAAAGAGGAAAAGGTGCTGGTCTCTGCTGGTGCGCGACTTTCGAAAGGATGCCGTTGCACGGTCTCCCATTTCGAGGAAGTTCTCTCGCGCTTTCCCAAGCCGGAGCGCCGGGATATGGCTGATGATGACGGGATCATTCTGGTCGATTGCGCATTCTGCTCGGAGGTGTTCCCGATCCAGGATTAACTATTCATCTTATGTGAAGAGCAATTGGTCGTTAATCCGGGATAAGGTAAACATCCCGCATAAGGAGTAGATTCACTGTGACAGGTGCGAAGGGGAAATTGGGTTTGATGAGTGCGGCAGCAGCAGCTGTTTTCGCATTCGCGCCCGTGTCTGCCCAGGCGCCGGAACTCGCGATGCTCAATTCGCTGGAACGCGGTGTTTGGGAGCTTCGATTGCGGCCTCAAGGTTCCACACGCCGCGTCTGTCTTCGAAGCGGGCGGGAATTGATCCAATTGCGCCATCGCCAGCCAACGTGTGACCGGTTTGTGGTGCAGGACGAATCCAAGGAAGTTACCGTGCAATATACCTGCCGTGGCAATGGCTACGGTCGCACGACCATCCGGCGGGAAAGTCGCGATGTCGTGCAGATCCGCAGTCAGGGCATTCATGGTGGCGCGCCGTTCTCGATCGAGGGTGAGGCACGCCGCGTCGGCTCCTGCTAGCCCCCACTCTTGCCCTATTCGGCCTGAATGCCTAGCGGAAACCCATGACTGATAACGGAAAGATTGCAGTCGTCCTGCTTTCAGGCGGGCTCGACTCCATGGTGACAAGCGCCATCGCGATGGAGCAGGGTTACAGCGTCCGAGCTTTGACCATTAATTACGGACAGCGCCATGTCCGGGAGTTACAATCGGCGCAGTTCATTGCGGACAAGTTGGGTATGGAAGGACATGTAAAACTGTCACTTGATCTTCGCCAGTTCGGCGCATCGGCACTGACAGCTGACATTGATGTTCCGAAATCCGGGTTAGGGGATGATATTCCCATCACTTATGTCCCGGCACGCAATTTGCTGTTCTTGTCGCTAACCGCAGCCTTTGCAGAAAGCTGCGGTGCCAGCGATATCTTTATTGGGGTCAACGCGCTGGACTATTCGGGCTATCCCGATTGCCGCCCCGAGTTTATTTCCAGTTTCGCCGAGACGGCACGCCTTGGTACGCGGCAGGGTGTAGATGGGCAGGCGTTCTCGATCCACGCGCCGCTGCAGCATATGACAAAGGCCGAGATTGCCAGTGAATGCCAAAGGTTGGACCTTGATCCTTCATGGAGCTGGTCTTGCTACGATCCAACGCTTGAAGGCTTGGCTTGCGGGCTATGTGATAGCTGTCGGTTACGACTAAAAGGCTTTGCCGAAGCTGGTGTTACAGACACTACTACCTACGCCAGCACACCCGATTAAGCCGCCGCCGCCCAGTCATGATTAGCCGCGTTTAGCCCTGCGAGAAAACCCCACAAGCGACACGGCTACCCGCGTCACCGGCAGGATCAGTGCGGTAATCATCTGCGCCCGCATGAACGACAAGCGCCGTTCCATCAGTGTCGAAAATCTGCGACAGCACGGTGGCGCGTGATCCACGAAGCGTTGCACTGACAGTGCCCACGCCCGCCGCAGACACTTCGGCATTGGGCAAGTCACCCAAATGCGCGCCTTGCGGGTTCAAGCTGCCGTGTTCATTCCCTATGGGATTGAGATGGCCGCCTGCGGATGTAAAATCATTCGCGCTGCAATCGCCCGTCGTATGAAGGTGGACCGCGTGAGTGCCAGAAGAAAGATTATCGAGCGCAACGGTAATCGTCACTTCGTCACCCTCTGAATACAGCATGGCAGAGCCAGCGCTATTGCCATTGCGATCCATCAGGATTGCAGAACCAACTTCACTGGCAGGATCATCGTAGACTGTCGCGCAGCCAGATGTGGCGAACAGGGCGATGGCGATAAGGGGAAGGCTGCTAGTTTGCATGATGGCTCCTTTGGGCTGTCTCACCTATAATACGCCCATATTGCCAGATGGGTCCGCTACTCTGGCTTCAGGATACCAGCGGCTGTCATGGCACTTACGATCTCGCCGATTGCCATGCGCGCCTCAATATCTGCAACTGTGCCTCCATTCGGCAGATTTACGGCAGCGGCGCTGATCCATTCTCCATCGTATCGTGCTATGCGGCCCGCCGATTTATCGAATGCCGCCAGCCCTTCTGGCGGTGAAATGAACAGCCAGTTGCCGCCTTGGCG
>JBASBA010000094.1:0-2874 GCA_049650885.1 Alteraurantiacibacter sp.
AAGGCATCTGGCCCGCTGATGGAGCGATCGACATGACTCTCGGCAGCTAAGTGCACGATTGCATCGATCTCGCGCTCGCGCAGCAGCTCTTCGACAAGATCGGTGTCGCGGATATCCGCCTCTACCAGCTCGGCCTGTTCCACCCCTGCAATGGTGGAGGCATTGCCGGCGTAGGTCAGGCAGTCGAGCACGATCAGGCTATCGCCGGGATGCTGCTGCGCCCGGTAATGAATAAAGTTGCCGCCGATAAAACCGGCGCCCCCGGTGACGAGCAGATTAGCCAAGGGTCGCTTCCTCTTTCAACATTGTGCGCAGGTTCGTGCGCCAGTGGGTGTAACCATCCTGCAAGAGCTCACGGGTCTTGCTGCAATCCAGCAGCGAGAACGCCGGGCGCGTGGCAGGTGTGGGATATGCACTTGTGGGGATCGGCGTGACCGGGATCGCCTGTTGCAGCAAGCCCTCGGCCAGCGCCTCTTCCTGAATGGCAACGGCAAAATCATACCAGCTGGCAACGCCTGCATCGCTGTGATGGAAGGTGCCGCTGGCCCCCTTCGCCAAAAGACCCCAGATCGTGTTGGCAAGGCCGGGCGCCCATGTCGGCGCGCCAATCTGGTCCGCCACTACGCTCAGCGCAGGCTTCTCTGCCATCAGCCTCAGCATGGTGCGCACGAAATTTGCGCCGCCCGCGGTATAGACCCAGGCCGTGCGCACCAGGATGTCACCATCGCGCAGGTGATCCTCACCAGCGGCCTTTGTGCGGCCATAGGCGGAGACAGGGCTGCGGGCATCCTCCGGGCGATAGGCGCGCGAGGATTTACCATCGAAGACAAAATCGGTGGAGACGTGCACCAGCTTGCCGCCATGCGCGGCAACCAGCGCAGCAACCGCGCCTGCATTGATGGCATCGGCGGTGGCTTCATCGTCTTCCGCCTTGTCTACGGCGGTGTATGCTGCCGCGTTGATGACGAGATCGGGCACCTCGCGCTGCACCAGCGAGTGGATGGCATCGGCATCGGTCAGGTCGCACTGGTCGATATCGACAGGGATCAGCGTGGCATCAAAAGGTGCCGAGGCGATCAGCCCGCGGCCCAACTGTCCCTTCGCGCCGGTAATGAGAACCTTCATGCAAACGCCTCCAGATCGGCGAGCGCGGTGCCCACGCGGTCCTTTGCCGAAAGCTGCACGTCAAGCCCTTCAGTCGGCCATTCGATGCCAACGGCAGGATCGTCCCACGCCAGGCTATGCTCGTTTTGCGGAGCGTAGGGCGCATCGCACTTGTAGAGAAAGTCCGTCTCGTCTTCCAGCGTCAGGAAGCCGTGGGCAAAGCCCTGCGGCACCCAGAACATGCGCTTGTTCGCTGCCGAAAGCTCCACGCCCGTCCATTTGCCGAAAGTGGGGGAGGAGCGACGCAAATCCACCGCCACATCAAACACCGCGCCGCGCACCACGCGCACCAGCTTTCCCTGCGGGCCGGGGTTCTGGAAATGCATGCCGCGCAAGACACCCTTTTGCGATCGAGAGTGATTGTCCTGCACGAAGGGAATATCCAGCCCGGCCTCGGCGAACTTTGCCTGGCTCCAGCTTTCCATAAAAAAGCCGCGTTCGTCGCCGAACACCTGCGGTTCGATGATGATCGGCCCCTCGATCGCGGTCTTCACGATCTTCATCGGGTGCCGCCTTCGGCCAGCAGCGCCATCAAATATTCGCCGTAGCCCGATTTCCTCAGCGGCGCTGCGATGGCCTCCAGCCGGGCATCGTCGATGAAACCCTGACGCCAGGCAATTTCTTCCGGGCAGCAGATTTTCAGGCCCTGCCGTTCCTCGGTAATGCGCACATATGTGGCGGCATCCAGTAGCGAGCCATGCGTGCCTGTATCGAGCCACGCAAAACCGCGGCCCATGATCTCCACCGACAGTTGTCCGTCATCCAGGTACAGCCGGTTGAGATCGGTAATCTCCAGCTCTCCGCGCGGTGAGGGTTTCAGATCGCGGGCGCGGTCTACCACCGTGTTGTCATAGAAATAGAGACCCGTCACCGCATAGTTGGACTTTGGCTGCGCGGGTTTTTCCTCCAGCGACAGGGCGGTGCCATTGTTGTCGAAATCAACCACGCCATAGCTTTCGGGATTGTTCACCCGGTAGGCAAAAACGCTCGCTCCGCTTTCGCGGGCGGTTGCGTTGGAAAGCAGATCGGGCAGGCCGTGACCGTAGAAGATATTGTCACCCAGCACGAGCGCGCTGGGATTGTTGCCGACGAAATCCGCACCGATATGAAAGGCCTGCGCCAGCCCGTCCGGGCTTGGCTGCACGGCATAGCTGAGCGAAACGCCGAAATCCGAACCATCGCCCAGAACCCGCCGGAACTGCTCCTGGTCCTGCGGCGTGGTGATAATCAATATGTCCCGGATGCCCGCCATCATCAGCGTGGACAGCGGATAATAAATCATCGGCTTGTCAAATACCGGCATCAACTGCTTCGATACCCCGCGCGTAAGCGGATAAAGCCGGGTGCCCGAACCGCCTGCCAGGATAATCCCCTTGTGGGAGTTGTTCATTTTCGGCCCCTTTTTCGGTATTCGCCCGTAACCTGTGCCGCATTGCAGCACGACGGATGCAGGTCAATGACATTATCGGGCCAGGCGCGCGAGGTGCGGGATATAGTTGGAACGATGCAGTTTCGCGGCTAGGAACGCAAGAATGTTAGGAGCAAAAGCCGACTGCCGGGATCTTGACAAGGGCAGCGATTGCCTGCTCCTCGACGAGCTAATTGCACGCGTGCTGAAAGGGCTGGCAGCGTCTTGGCCTGCGGATGATAGCCTGGGCGCAGATGCGGCGGTAGCGGTCATTGCCAGGATCCGGTATCACGGCGTGGCCT
>JBASBA010000095.1:0-5369 GCA_049650885.1 Alteraurantiacibacter sp.
GGACAACCGTTGCCACCAGCACGAACATCCCCGCAAGGATGACAGCAAGACGTGCTGCCAGGGCATGTTCCCCGTCGAGCCACCTCGGAACAATCTGGGGTTCAGTTCGGATCGGCCATTCGAATCGAGAAAAATTCAAACTGTCGCCAAACCCGAGCTGCCCCGGATCGTTCGCCAATTGCTCTGGCGGGGAAACTGCTCGTTCCGGTATCCGGAATAAGTGACGCGCGACTTTTTCCGGGCCATCGTGCGGTTCGATTCCGGCGAAGGATTGTAGATAACCCGAAACAATTCCGGCATGGGAGGTGGTGTCAAATATACGCTTTAAAGCGGTAATATGATCGCTTACCGTAGAGGTCGCGAGGCCCAGATCGAGTGCAATTTCCTTGATTCCATGGTGTCGAGAAAGAAGCGATGCAACCTGCTCCTGACGCTCGGTCAATTGTATGTCTTTGGTTTTAGTCATGCGTAACGACAACGGATTTTGCTAAGGAAGGTCCCACAATAAAATCAGCATATGTTGTCTATAGCAAGTGCGGCGGGTCTCGACGCGCGATCTCGATGGCGATCAATGCTTGATCCAAATGGGCACCGGCGAGATGCAGACCGAGATCATCGGCCTGGCCCAGCGCTTTCTCAACAAGATTGGCAAGCGCGACCATTTCGCTATCCGGCTTCGTATCGGCTTGATTGTGTTTACGCTCGACCATGGGTTTATCCTCATTTGTCGCATGACATAGGCTGGACCTCCCTTACCAGAAAACTCTTTCCATGGCGTTGTACCTTATCAAGCACCTTTTAGTGCCAATTACGTACCGGCCGTCGCGTCGAAACGAAGTCACGTTTCGATCAGCATGACGGCTGTAACTGGGCCGGTTACCGAACGGCAGGTCCTGGCGAGGAAACGGCCAAAGCCGCGTGTCGGCTTTCTCTCAGAATTCCGATATTGAATCAGAAGTGCAGTCCAATGGTCAATATAGTCTCGGACCATGAGAATTTGTTGGGTGGAAGAAACCGGGGTAGCCCAGTCTGATTGGCTTGATCTGAAGGGCAGGTTTGAGTCCAGTTGCGAATTGCAGTTGATTGAAGGGGGCGTCATGGCAGGTATCACAGTCGAAAGCCGATATCTCAGCGACATTTCGGTGGGTGATCTCAACGTCAAATGGAGCGCGAGGGGCGATCGCATCCTCCGCTACTACATCGACTTTCGTCATCGAACATTGAATCTTCACCGCGAGCTCGGAGCACCGGACCTGTCCATTCTCCAAGAGAAGGCGAATGCGCTGCTGGCGTCTTGGGACGAGCAGACTGATAAGCACAAAGTTCGAACTATGTTCGCTGACGGCAAGGCCGAAGCGGAACGCCTCACGGTTCAGGCTGAACTCGAACGCGACCAGCTCTCGAATATCTTGCCGCATACCCTCGGGATAGACGACACCGTAGACTGGGAAGAGCTTCGCAGGAAAGATTCATTCGCGCGTTCAAACACGTTCGACAGGCCGCGCTCGCAACTCGAGCGTGAAGACGCGCCGGCTTTCGAGGACGCGAAAATCACCTTCTGGGACACATTGCTCGGCAAGAAGGCGAGCCTCATCCAGCAAGCTGAAGAGACCCACGCTGTTCGAATGGAGGAATGGCAGCGACGCGAAGCGGCGCGAAAGGATGCGCACGATAGGTCAGTTGTCGCCTACGAGATGGAAAAGTCTGCATTCCTGACAAAGCATGCCGAGGACAAGGCAGTGCATGAGGAGGAAGTTGCAGAACATAACCGGGCGATTGAAGAGCTGATTGAATCCCTGCGAGAGGGACACGAAGAGGCGGTGATGGAACACGCGTCTCTCGTTCTGGAGGCCTCAGACTATCACGGCCTCATCGAGAAGGAGTTCGTCGTCGACTATCGATCCCAGAACAAGACTCTGCTGGTCGAATATGAGCTGCCGAACCCCGATGATCTCCCGACCGTGAAGACCGTCCGGTTCGTAAAAGCTACCGGCGAGCTGAAGGAAACACCACTCACGACCAAAGCTAAGAAGGATCTATTCGACGACACGGTCTATCAGATTGCCTTACGTACCATTCATGAGGTTCTTGAGGCCGACGAGTTGGGTAACATCGAGAACGTCGCATTCAATGGCTTCGTGACCGCGATTAATCGCGCGAATGGGCTTTCGAACCGCAATTGCATCCTCTCCGTTTTGTGCTCGCGAGCGGAGTTCGAAAAAATTGATCTCGCTCGTGTTGAGCCCAAGGCGTGCTTCAAGGCGCTGAGCGGCGTTTCCGCTGCTTCACTGGCGGCGCTGGCGCAAATCCCGCCAATTATCAGCATCGACAAAAGCGATCGCCGCTTCGTCGATGGCCGCGAGATTGCCGACACCCTCGATGCTTCAGTCAACCTGGCAGCGATGGACTGGGAAGATTTCGAGCACCTGATCCGCGAACTGTTCGAGAAGGAATTCAATTCTCGCGGAGGGGAGGTCAAAGTCACGCAATCGAGCCGAGATGAGGGCGTCGATGCGATCGCATTCGATCCCGACCCGATCAGTGGTGGCAAGATCGTGATCCAAGCCAAGCGTTACACGCGGACTGTCGGTGTCGCTGCGGTTCGCGATTTGTACGGGACTGTCATGAATGAAGGAGCCACCACAGGTATACTCGTGACGACATCGGACTTCGGCCCCGATGCGCATAAGTTCGCGACATCGAAGCCGCTATCTCTTCTGAACGGAGCGAACCTGCTGCACCTGCTACGCAAGCATTCATATGACGCGCGGATCGATTTGGCTGAGGCGAGAGAGGCGCTAGGTTGAATAAGCCCTAGGGCCGCTGGGCTCGTGGTTTAGAATGAGCCGCCGCTGTGCCATATTATGGGCCGGTCACCGTCAGTCTCCATTGAGTTGTGCAAGATGGAAAAGCTGACAATCCTTCAGCAAGTCGTCAGCCGCGCGTAGTCGACCTCTTCTCGTTCGGGTCTATGCCGAGCTGGTCGAGGAAAAGCGCGACGTAATCAAGCTCGTCGGCGAACGGGCGAGGGGCATCGAACTGCCTGCCCAGCTTCTCGGCGGCGCCGCCCGTTGACATCACAGGGAGGATTTTCGCGTCCGGCCAACGCTCGGCGATCATGTGGTGCTCGTCAAAGATGCCGCGCATCCCACCGATGAAGACCGCAGCCCCGAAATGGTTTTCATCGATCATGCGCTGCCGCATGACTGCCAAGCTCGCCTGCCTGTCATCATCAACCGCTTCCGTGATAACTACGTTCTTGAACTTTGTGGTCTCCTTCGGGAACATGTCTTCGAACACTGCGCTCTGGTAGAGCGTCACCCAGTCGCCGTAGTCGACTTCCATCGCCTCGGCGAAGGCCCATACCATCGGTGTGATCGCCGGGTGGCCGCCCCAGATGAGCTGACGCCGGCCGAGCGTGACGTGCAGTAGTGCGCTGACGGCCGCCGCGATTGCAGCGCTGTCGCCCTGCCCCTCGAAGTGCGGAGCGGACGGGTCGGGCACGCCGGCCGATAGGAAGACCGCGTTATCACGCATCGCCGTCCCACCCGACCAACTCGTAGCCCGCGCCCAAGATCTTCAGCGTGCGTACTCCAGCGATGTTCTCGTCCAGCCACGCAAGATGGCCGAGCCAGGCGGGCCGGATGCCGATGTGATCGTACACGAGGCAGGGAAAGCGGCCATGCTTAGCGTTTGTAGCCTTGGAGTGGACGTCATTGAGCATCTCGGCGGTCGGCACGCCCACGACGGGATAGGCCTCGATCGTCCTGCCCATCGAGAGCGTCAGCGCCATCGCCCGATGGGCGCCGATCCCCTCGAATTTGCCCTTGATCAGCTCCACTTCGACCTTCAGCTTCCCGGCAATGTCGAGCTGCCGCGTCGCGATGGATCGACTCCGCAGCGCCTCGGCGCGTCTGGCGACCTCGGACACGACAGCAGCGGAAAGGTGCTTGCCGAGGCGAAGGTCGCACTTAGCGAGCACGATGGTGTCGCTCAGCGACAGGTGCGCCGTCCCCTTATGTCCTGGCCACACGACCCGCAGGATCTGGACCCCTAGCGCCTGCGCGCGTCCGATCTCCTGCGGCGTCCACTTGCTGTCCAGGTAGTTTTTGGTGTCGAGCACGATCATCACGTCGCAGTCGACGAGGCGATGCCAAAGCATCTCTTGGAAATCGGCGCCGGGTCGGATGTCGTGCGTATCCAGGAACACGTCGAAGCCACGGCCGCTTAGCTCGTCGTGAAGCTGGACGGCGGCCTCGCGCGAATCGGCGCGGCGGTAGCTGACGAAGACGCGTCGCTGCCGATGCAGCAGGCCCACGATCTCGAGCGCAACCGGCGCAAGCGTGTCGAGCCGTCGGTCGTCAGCGGGGACGATGCACGCGTTCACCGGGCGGATCGCGGCTGGGACCGCCTTGGAGAAGGGAACGGCGGCGCCCTCGAACACAACCGGCACCACGGGCACCTTGGCGGCCTCGAGCTCGTCGACCCTGTCGGTATCGACGGTAGGGTCGCCTCCGAAATAGAGCGCCACGGCGGCGGCCTTGGGGTTGCGCGACGACGTGGCGGCGCCGACCAGCACGTCGATCTCGCCCGGCATGCTGAGCTGGAAGGAAGTCGCGGCCTCGCCGATCCGGTCATTTAGATGCCTTAGCTGGCCAGCGGTCGGCGAGCCGAGCACGATGATCTCATACCAGGCCATCAGCGGCCCGCCGCCCTCGCGGCGGCTTCGATCCATGCCGGCATGTTGGAATAGCCGTTGTCACGCACCCAGTCGTAGGCCCTGTACAACCGCGACATGGGTACAGAAACGCCGTTCTTTTTGACAGACCAGTAGTCCAGCGGGTTCGCGCCCTGGTAGTCGGCACCGTGCTGCGGGTCCCGGATCGAGTGAATGTCGACCGCGACGATGCCCTTGCCCAGCTCGTGACTGCGCCTGATCTCATGCCGGACCCAAGGACGCGCCGAGGTCTCGGCGCCGAACAGCACCACGGTCACCGATGTGCCGGCGAGCTGCTCCTCGATCCACTTCTCGATACCCCCCGGCCTGGCCTTCACCTTCTCGAACTCAGCCTTGTCGTAAAACGGCTGCGCCTGGCCACCGGGACGCATGACCCATGACTGGCGCACCTGCTGGATGCGCCGGACATCGCGGGCGTAGTGGAAGCTGAAGAAGACGCGCCTCGCCATATCGCGGGTTAGCCCCGCGCCTTGATGGCGTCGTCGACCCAGCTCGAGATGTTCTCCTTGATGTAGTCGTAGACGTTCGTGCTGGTCTTGTAAGGCGGGTCATAGACCTTGCCGGTTACGGCCTCGCCATCGACGGTTAGGCCAGTGAATGGGTTGGACCCCTTGTCCGACTGCTCTCCGTC
>JBASBA010000096.1:0-14930 GCA_049650885.1 Alteraurantiacibacter sp.
GAGTGGTATGTCGTGGCTCAGGGATTCAAGGGACGTCCCGACTAGGACGAGCATCTGGCGGTTCGCTTGCTCGCGGCCAGCGCCGGTTACAGCGTGAGAGAATCAGTCGCCGGTATCGGTTGCGGAGACCTGTTCCGGAACGGGCTGTTCGGAACTCATGGCGCCCGCCGCTTCGTTCGGATCGACAGGAGCGCCTTCAGTCTGGCCGGGGCCTTCGCCTGCGCCGTCAAGATCACCTTCGACATCAACCGGCTCTGCCACCACTTCGGGAAGCGCCGGGCCACCACCATTTTCACGCAGGTAAAGGATGACGTTGGCACGGTCTTCCGCGCTGGACAGGCCCGCGAAGCTCATCTTCGTGCCGTTGGCAAAGCCGCGCGGGCTGGCAAGCCAGGCGTTCATGGCTTCATAATCCCAGACACCGCCCTTGTCCGTCAATGCAGACGAATAGGCAAAGCCTGCGGCATGCTGGCCGATTCCCGAGCCCAGCACACCATACAGATTCGGACCGATGCCGGCTGGTCCGCCCTGCGCGATGGAATGGCAAGCGGTGCATTTTGCAAAGACGCCCTCTCCCGTAGCAGCCGATCCTTCGGCCAGCAGCGCTGCAAGGGACGGTCCTGAATCAACGGCGCCTTCTTCGGCGGCCTCGATGACGAAGCCGTATTCGCCTTCTTCGACATGCGGTTTGTCCGCATGGAAGAACTTTGCGCTGACGGAACTGAGGCCCAGCGCGACGATGCCGCTAGCGAGAACCCAGCCGAAAATAGTGTTTGTGTTGCTCATGATCGAAAAATATCTGCCGGTTTGGAAGTACGCGGTCGCGCTCTAGTGCGCAGCGCCCTTCTTCGCAAGTGCGTATGCACGCTTGTCGCCAGCCCGCGCCCTCGCTACCGGCATTGACCCTATGGATTCATACCCCGCACCCGCACTCGCCATGGTCGAAAAAATGCATGCCGCCGCAGCCAGCGATCCTGCGCGCGCCATCGCTTTTCAGGGCGCGCCGGGTGCTAACTCGCACCGCGCGGTGAATGAATGGGCGCCTGATGCCCTGCCCCTGCCCTGCTTCAGTTTCGCCGCAGCGATAGAAGCAGTGGAAGATGGCCGCGCGGGCTGCGCGATGATTCCCATCGACAATTCACAGGCCGGGCGGGTGGCGGATATCCACTTTCTGTTGCCGGAAAGCAGTCTTTTCATCGTGGGCGAGCATTTCCTTTCGATTCATCACGCGCTGATGGCTCTGGCAGAATCCGGCCCGTTCAAGGGGGCGTTCAGCCATCCCCACGCGCTGAGCCAATCGCGCCGATACCTGCGCGAAAGGGATATCGTGCCGCTGGCCCATGCGGATACGGCTGGCGCTGCGGCGCATGTGGCAGAGCTGGGCGATCCGCGCTTTGCAGCCATTGCTCCCAAACTGGCTGCCGATCTCTACGGTCTGAAAATCGTGGATGACCGGGTGGAGGATGCAGCAGACAACACCACGCGCTTCGTCGTGCTGGCAAAGGATCCGCTCGATCCCGCCACCCTGCAAGGGCAGGAGGCGATGACAACTTTCGTGTTCGAGGTGAAGAATATCCCCGCCGCGCTGTACAAGGCGATGGGCGGTTTCGCGACCAATGGCGTGAACATGACGAAGCTGGAAAGCTACCAGAAGGGTGCCAGCTTTGCGGCCACGGCATTTTATGCCGACATTATCGGCGCGCCCGGCAATCCCTCCGTCGATCGCGCGCTGGAGGAGCTGGCCTTTCATTGCAATCGCGTGCGAATGTTCGGCACCTATCCCCTGGCCCGCCAGAGAGGCTGATCAGCAGCGGTGCATTTTGGAAGCGTCACGTCCTGCGCTTCTTCCCGATTTCTTAACACCGGCGCAATGCGGCGTTGCGTCGCCTGCTTGCGCGTGTAACGAATGCGGCGTGACTTCGGTACAGGGCACTACTGCGTCGCCAGCAACGGCGGATGATTTCGCCAGTGCGTGGCGCGAATTGCGCGGTGATGACGATATCCAGTTCGCCCAGGTAGAACTGCCGGATGCCGATCCACCTCCCGATTGGCTGACCGATTTTCTGCAATGGCTTGGCGAGATATTCGGCCCGTTCGCAGGTGCGTTGGTCAGGGCCTGGCCGGTCCTGCAATGGGTGCTGATCGCACTTGCCGTATTACTGATCGCCTACTTCCTGTTCCAGACATTCGGCCCCGGCTTTCGGCGCAGGCAGCGCACGGCCGCCGATCCGCGTGAATGGGCGCCACAGGAACATGAAGCGCTGGCCCTGCTGGAAGAGGCGGACCGGATGGCCAGTGCAGGTGATTACGATGAAGCGACCCATCTGCTGCTGAAAAGATCGGTTGTCCAGATTGCACAAGCGCGGCCTGATCTCGTCGAACCGTCCAGCACCGCACGCGAACTGGCAGCAGAACCGCGCCTGCCGGATGCTGCACGCAGTGCGTTCGCGCTGATTGCAGCGCCGGTGGAACGCAGCCTGTTCGCCTTGCGCAAACTGGACGAAGGAGACTGGCTGGCCGCCCGCGCCGCCTATGCCGATTTCGCCCTGGCAAACGAGGCGCGCCCGGGATGAGCCGCCGCACGAACCCCTTTCGCCCCGGCGCGGTGCTGGCCCTGCTTCTGGTGGGCGCATCGGCATTCCTGCTGCTGCTATACGCGCTGGGCCAGGGATGGACGGGCGAACACAACAGTGATGGCGGCAATCACGCGGCGGCAAATGGCCTGAACGGTTTTTCCGGCCTCGCCACCTTGCTGGGAGGCACGGCAGACACCGCCAACAGCGTATCGCTTTCCCGCAATCGCGCGGATTTGCAGGAGTACGGCCTCCTCATCCTCACCCCGCCGCTGTGGAGCGATGCGGAGCAGATCGACGAGATCATTCAGCAGCGCATCGAATACGCCACCGGCCCGACCATGCTGATCCTGCCCAAGTGGCAGGCGATGCAGGTGCCAGAGGATGCAGACGTCGAAAGCGAAGATGGCTGGGTCGTGCTGTCTGGCGCGACTTCGCCCGGCTGGTATGACGAACTGACCATCGGCAAGGATGCAAGCCTTGCAATCGGGAAAACAGGCGGCTGGCAAGGTCTGGGAGAGGCGGGAGAATTGCCGGAGCAGGACAAGGTACAGGCCTTGGTCAACACCAACGAAATGTCCATGCGCCCGCTTTTGGCAGATGACGAGGGGGATGTGCTGGCCGCTGAACTCGTGCAGCAATCGGACTATGATGGTGTCGACATCTGGCCGGTGATCGTCGTGTTCGAGCCGGACCTTTTGAACAATTATGGCATGGCTGACCGGAAACGCGCCGCGATGGCCCTGCGACTGGTGGAGCAAGCCACATCTGGTGATGACATACCCATCCGCTTCGACCTGACACTGAACGGCCTTGGAGCTGCTGAAAACCTGCTGACACTGGCATTTCGTCCGCCATTTCTTGCGGCAACGCTGTGCATGTTGCTGGCGGCACTGGTAATCGGATGGCGCGCATTCCGCCGCTTTGGACCGCCAGTTGCGGAGGCCCCGGCGATGGCGCAGGGCAAGCGGCAGCTGGCCCGCAACGGTGCGGCATTGGTAGAGAGGGTGAAACGCTGGCACCTGCTGAAACAACCTTACGAAGACATGATCGGGCGGCGCGTGGCAAAGGGGTTGGGACTGCCCAACACAGAGGCGGAAGCTCGCGAGGCAGCCATTGATCGGGCCGTGGCCCGGCGCGGGCATGACGGCCCCGGATTCTCCCGCCTCGCCGCCGATCTGTGAGAGGCCGAACGGCCAAAGGACATCATCCGCGCGGCCCGCGCCTTGCGGACTTTCGAAAGGACGCTGACACAATGAGTGAAACGCCAGAGACCACACCCCGGTCAGACATGTCGCTGGAACAGACGGCCGAGCTGGCCAATGCGATCCGCGGCGAAGTGGCCAAGGCGATTGTCGGCATGGACGATATCGTAGAACATCTGCTGATCGCGCTGACTGCGCAGGGCCATGTCCTGCTGGAAGGCCCGCCGGGCACGGCCAAAACCTTTCTGGCAAATTGTTTTGCGCACGCTACCGGCATGGAGTTTGGCCGCATCCAGTTCACGCCCGACCTGTTGCCGGGCGATATTCTCGGCTCCAACCTGTTCAATTTCCAGACCAGCCAGTTCACCCTGACACGCGGGCCGATCTTCCGCGAGCTGTTGCTGGCGGACGAGATCAACCGCACGCCGCCCAAGACGCAGGCAGCCTTGCTGGAGGCGATGCAGGAGAGGCGCGTGACGCTGGACGGGGAAACGCATTCCCTGTCCGACAATTTCATGGTGGTTGCCACCCAGAACCCTATCGAGAATCAGGGCGTGTATCCCCTACCGGAGGCGCAACTGGATCGCTTTGCCTTCAAATTGCTCGTGCCCTTCCCCAGCATCGAGGAGGAGGAGCGGATCGTCCACCGCTTTGGTGATCGCAGCGGGCCGCAGTCTCCTGCCGATTTCGGCATCACGCAGGTCGCCAATGCACAGATGATCGCCAGCGCGCAGGCAGCCGTCAAAAGCGTGACCCTGTCCGAAGACGTGGTTCGCTATACGGTTGCACTGGTGCGCGCTACGCGCGACAATCCGGATATCGCCAACGGCGCAAGCCCGCGTGCAGCCGTGTTGCTGGCAAATGCTGCGAGGGCCCGCGCCGCCTTGGCAGGGCGTGCCTATGTAATCCCTGATGATGTAAAAGCCCTGGCCACCGCCTGCCTGCGCCACCGCCTGCTGTTGTCTCCTGCTGCCGAGATCGACGGCAAACAGGTGGAAGACCTTGTCGGCGGCCTGATCGAACAGACCGAGGCTCCGCGCTAGCCGCCGTGAAGCGATTGCGCGCCTTTCTTGCCACGCTGCCCGCGATCCCCATCGTGCCCACGGCGCGCACGCTGGTGTTGCTGGCCCTGCTGGTGCCGATCGCCGTGCTGGTGGCAGCAACCGCGCCATCCGCGTGGATCGTGGTTCCATGCGCGGCGCTTGCCCTGCTGCTGGTTGCCATGATCGACGGGTGGCTTGCCGGGTCGATGATCGCTTTTGACCTCCAGGTGCCACCCGATGCCGAGGTGGGTCAGCCTGCCAACATCAGGGTGAAGGCCGAAATAGACCGCGACAGCGACGCCGCCATGCCCGAGGCCGCCATCGGCTTCGACGCGCGCCTTGGCGAATCCGGTACGGCGAATTTCCTCCTGCAACCTACCGATGAAGCCTGCATGTTTGTGGGCGAAGGAGCTATCGTGCCGCTGCGCCGTGGCCCCGGTGAATTGTATCGCCTTTGGCTGCGGTGGCAGGGGCCGCTGGGGCTGGCGGTGCGGCAAAAGCAAATGGTGCTGGACGCCGGCATCCGCGTCTGGCCAGACCTATCGCCGGTGCGCTCTCCAGTGATGCAGGCTTTCCTGCGCGACAGCCAGTTCGGCCTTGTCGCGCGGCGCATTCGCGGTGAAGGCACCCAGTTCGAGGCGCTGAGCGAATACGAACCGGGCATGGATCGCCGCCGCATCGACTGGAAAGCCAGCGCCCGGCACACCGCCCTTTATGCGCGCGAGAACGAGGCGGAGCGCGACAACCAGATCGTGTTCGCTTTCGATTGCGGGCAGTCCATGTGTGAGCCGGTGGACGGCCTGCCGCGCATAGATCGCGCCGTGTCCGCTGCCCTCATGGCGGCCTATGTCGCGCTGAAGGGCGGCGACAGGGTCAGCCTGTTCGGATTTGCCGACCAGCCGCAGATGATGACGCCTTTCGTCACGGATACCCGCGCATTCCACAGGTTGCAAAGCGCGGCGGCAGAGTTGGACTACACCCCGCGCGAACCCAATTTCACGCTCGCTCTTGCCACACTTACCGCTCGGCTGAAGCGGCGCAGCCTCATCGTGTTGTTCTCCGATTTCTCCGATCCTACCTCTGCCCAGCTGATGGTGGAAAGCGTGGAGAGGCTGGTGCGCCATCACCTGGTGATCTTCGTAACCATGATCGACACCGAACTGGCCCAGATGTCCGCCAAAGAGCCTGAAACGATGGGCGATATCGCCGTTGCCGTTGGTGCTGACAGCCTGGCCCGCCAGCGCGACCTCGTGCTCTCCCGCCTGCGCCGGCTGGGCGTCAACGTGATCGAGGCGAGGCACGATGCCATCGGCTATCGCCTGCTGGACCTGTATCTTGAAACCAAGCGGACAGAGGCAATCGGCTGATGGTCCTCTCCTTGTTCAGGAAAGCCGAGATCGAGCCGCCTGCCGATATCGAGGCAGCATCGCTGCGATCGGACCGCTTCCGGCTGGAACGCGAAGTGGACTGGCAGCGGCTGGAAAGCATCGTCACCGCGTTGGAGAAAAACCGTCCGCGCCGGATCAGCGACGAAGATCTGCTGGACCTGCCGGTGTTGTACCGCAAGACCTCTTCCAGCCTGGCCGTGGCGCGCGAAACATCGCTGGATGCCGCCACGCTGGATTATCTGGAGGCGCTGGTGCGCCGCGCGTGGTTTCAGATATACGGCCCGCGCATTGGCCTGTTCGGCTGGCTGCGCCGCTTCCTTGGTGGCGGATGGAGTGCATCGGTGCGCGCGATCTGGCTGGACATCTGTATCGCGCTGGCGGTGATGGTGGCTGGCACGCTGGTGGGCTGGCTGCTGGTCGATGCTGATCAGCGGTGGTATTATTCACTGGTGCCCGGCGGCATGGCTGGTGGCCGCGCGCCCGGCGCCGATGCCGATGCGCTGCGCCAAAGCCTGGGCACGGCAGACAGCGCGGATGGGCTGGGTGTATTTGCCGCCTCTCTGTTTTCCAACAATACCGGCGTTTGCATCATGGCGTTCGCGCTGGGCTTTGCCTTTGGTGTGCCCACGCTGTTGCTGCTGGTGTATAACCTGTCGCTTCTGGGCGCGATGTACTGGGTCTTTGCCGATGTCGGCCTGGGTCTGGATTTCGCAGCATGGCTCAGCGTTCATGGCACCACCGAACTTGGCGCAATCCTGCTGTCTGGCGCGGCGGGCCTGCATGTTGGCCGCACGATGGCCTTTCCGGGTGACCGCTCGATCCTGTCAGCCATGCAGACTGCAGGCGTGCGCGCGGCGCAGGTAATGGCGGGCTGCACCATCATGCTGATCGTGGCCGGACTGCTGGAGGGCTACGTGCGGCAAATAGTAGGCAATACGCCTGCCCGCTTTGCCATTGGTACTGCCATGCTGCTTTTCTGGGTCTTGTATTTTGCCCTCACCCCCGCCCCGGCGGAGCGCGATACATGAGCAAGGCCGAAGTCCATGCCGCGCTGCAGGCGGATCGGTCCAGCCGGGTTCGCATGCTGGTGACGCCGGAAGGGCTTTCATTGCCGCTGACGGTGGGCAGCAAGGGGGCACGCGCCGGTGCGCTGTTGCTGGATCTGGTTATCCTGCTTGTCGGCATCATCGCCGTGGTGCTTCTGTTTGCGGGAATCGGTTTTGGCCTGCTTGATATCGGCTCCGAAACAACGTCTGCCCCTGTGCTGCAAGCGCTGGCGGTGCTGGGGATACTGTTCCTTTTCCTCTCGCGCTATGGCTATTTCCTGTGGTTTGAGCTTGGCCCGCGCGCGGCAACACCGGGCAAACGGATCGCCGGGTTGAGGGTGGCAGCCCGCGATGGCGGACGGCTGACCGCGGAGATGGTGATTGCCCGCAACCTTGTCCGCGATGTCGAGGTGTTCGTGCCGGCATTCTTCCTGCTGGGCGGCGGCCCCGACTCAGGCGCCTTTGGCCTCGCCGCTTTCGTGTGGCTGGCCGTGTTCGTCCTGCTGCCTGTATTCAACAAGGATGCCTTGCGCGCTGGCGACATCGTGGCGGGAACCTGGGTTGTCGAGGCGAGTCAGGCGAAGCTGAAAAAGGCCATGTCCATCGCGCCCGACCGGACGCAGGATTACGATTTCGGGGAGGCGGAACTGTCAATCTACGGAGAGCACGAGCTGCAAGTCCTGGAAGGGGTCTTGCGGCAAAACAGGCCGGAATCCCTGCGCGAAGTGGCCGAGGCAATTACGGGGAAGATCGGCTGGGAGCTGGGCGCGGGCGACGAGCGCGAATTCCTCGAAGCCTTTTACGCCGCGTTGCGAGGCCGCCTTGAGGGGAAGATGCGCTTTGGTGAGCGCAAGCGTGACAAGTTCTCCTGAAAATTCACACGCCTAGGAATTGTAGATTTTGGTCATGCCCTGAAATCATGCTAAAGCATCAAGGTCTAAATTTAGCATAATGACAGGGGGCAACCATATATGAGTATTGGAAACTATCGCTTCGATCAGGGACTCTTCATAGAGACCCTTGAAAAGCTGGGAGTGGCGCTCATCATTCTCGTCGTCACCTGGCTTTTGGCCAAGGGCGCGAAATGGGCCTTTGCAAAGCTGGTCGACAACGTCGGCTTCCTTCAGCGCAGCACGTCCTCGGGCGAAAGCATCGGCCTGCAACTGGGCAAGATCGTATCCCTCCTGATCTGGCTGCTTGGCCTGCTTGCGATACTGCAGGTTTTCAATCTTGGCGGCGTGATGCAACCTGTCACCACCCTGCTTGACGATATCATGGGTTTCATTCCCAATATGATCGGGGCAGCGCTGATCTTCTTCATCGGCCTGATGGTTGCCAAGATCGTTCGCGAATTGACCATTACCGCGCTTGAAACCGTGGATTTCGACAAGTGGGTCAATCGTGGCGGTGCAGACACGCTAACGGGCAATACCCACCTTTCCAGGACGATCGGCACGATCCTTTACGCGATCATCGTGATCTTCGTCTCGATCATGGCGCTGGAAGCTCTCAGCCTTGAAAGCGTGTCGGAACCTGCCAGCAATATGCTGGCCCTGATCCTGAATGCAATTCCGCGCATTATCGGTGCCGCCCTGCTGCTTGGCATCGGCTATCTCATCGCCCGCTTCATCGCCCAGCTTGCACGCGAAGTGCTGCCGGGCCTTGGCGTTGACCGTGCCTTTACAGAGACAGATATGCTGCCTGCTGGCACCAGCATATCGTCGATCGTCGCACGGGTCGTGCAGATCGCCATCGTGCTGTTCTTCGCGATTGCGGCCACCCGTTTGCTGGGTTTCCCGGAATTGACCATGATCCTTGATCAGGTGCTGGAACTTGGCGGGCGCGTGGTGTTTGGCGGCGTGGTTATCGCCGCAGGCTTCATGATTGCCGGAATGCTGGCCCGCCTAATCGGCGGCGTTGCAGGCTCCATCGTGAAATGGGCGGCCATGGTGCTGTTCACGTTCATGGGTCTGCAATTCATGGGCGTTGGCGAGGAAATCGTGCAGACAGCATTCAGCGCGCTTGTCATCGGCGGTGCGGTGGCTGCGGCTCTCGCATTTGGTCTTGGTGGCCGCGAGTGGGCCGGGCGCAAGCTGGAGCAGGCGGATCGGGCCCTGGAGAAAAACTCCAGCACCGGCACCGGCACCGGCACTGGCACTGGCACTACCGCCCGCACCGGCACGGCCAGCAAGCCAGCCGTGAAGGATGATCCTTCCGATCTGCCGCCGGGCGCATAAACTTTACATCGGCACACAAAAGATTACGGGGCGCAGGGTCATGATCCTGCGCCCCGCTTCTTTGGCTGATGCCCAAAACCTCTCCCGCCTTGGCAATGACAGCTTTTGCCATGCCTTCGGGCACCTCTACCGCGCGCAGGACCTGACGCTGTTTCTGGAAGAGACCTATTCGGTCGAAGCCGTCTCCGCCGAAATTGCCGATCCCGCCATCACCCATTGCCTTGCGCAGGACGAGGGAGACAGCGGCCTTGCAGGCTTCATCAAGGTAAAACAGCCCAGCCCCTACGCCGAGTATTCGAACGCCGGCAATCCGCTTTGCCTGGGGCAGCTTTACACCGATCCGGCCCGCACGGGCGAAGGGATCGGTGCGGCGCTGTACGAATGGTGCCTGGACTTTGCGATGCAGCAGGGATGCGATGCGATCCAGCTGTCCGTCTACAGCGAAAACCCCGGCGCGCAGCGGTTCTACCAGCGTTATGGCTTTGCCAAGATTGCCGACATCGGCTTTTGGGTCGGCCAGCAGCGCGATGACGAGTTTCTGTACGAGCTGCGCATTTAAATTGCGCAATCGCAGTTTGGGTTAAGGCGGTTTTAGGGCTTTTCTCCCATATACGCAGGTTATGGGAAACCCTGCTATTCAACCGCCCGCTTTCGAAGCGGCCCCCGCGTCCCCCTTGGCAGATGAGCTTGTCAGTGATCCCGGTATCGACCGGATCCTGAAAAGCGTGCGCGGCCATCTTGGCGTCGAGATAGCGTTCGTCTCCCGCTATGTGGAAAACGGCCAGCGCGAGCTGACCCACGTCAGTTCCGATCTGGATCTGCCAATGGGGCCCGGTTTTCGGGAGGACCGCGAAGACAGCTATTGCTGGCATATCCTGCAAGGTCGGCTGCCCGAACTTATCCAGGACCCGGCCGACCACCCGCTTACCAGCAAGCTGGCAATTACCGATTTCCTGCCTGTGGGCTGCCATATCAACACGCCGCTGCGGTTGGCAGACGGCACCGTGTGGGGCAGTTTCTGCGCCCTTGGGCGAGAGCCGAACCGCACGCTGAACGTCCGTGATCTCGATATTCTCAAGAGCTTCGCCGGCCTTGTGGGTGAGCGGATCGAGGGATCGCTGGAGAAGGACATGACCCTGCGCCATGCGCGCGAACGTGTTCTGGCAATGCTGGATGGCCATGCCGTTACCATGTTCCAGCAACCGATCCACGATCTGAAAACGGGCAGTGCGGTGGGCGTGGAATGTCTCGCCCGCTTCCCCGATCTCAACAAGCGCGGACCGCAGGCCTGGTTTGATGATGCCGATCGAACGGGTCTTGGCAGCGAGCTGGAGATGACTGCCGTGCGCTGCGCCCTCGATACCGTGTCGCAGGTGCCAGACGGTATTTATGCCGCAATCAACGCCTCGCCCGCCACGATCCTTTCGGGAAAGCTGCGAGAGGAGCTGGAGCAGGCCGAACCTGCAAACCTGGTGATCGAGATTACCGAGCATCAGCAGGTTGACGATTTTGCCGCTCTCGCGCGGGAAGTTGCCGCGATCAAACCCTATGCCCGGATCGCTATTGACGATGTTGGCACCGGTTATGCGGGCCTGCGTCACCTGATCGATCTGCAACCCGATATCCTCAAGATGGACATGGTGCTGACGCGCGGATGCGACAAGGATCCGGCGCGGCGCGCCATCAGCGCCGCGATGGTGCAATTTTCCAACGACATCGGTGCCAAGCTGGTGGCAGAAGGTATTGAGACCGAGGCTGAGCGTGACGTGATGCACCAACTGGGTGTGAATTACGGCCAGGGCTATCTGTTTGCGCGCCCGCTGCCCGTTGTGGCGGCGCAACAGCATCTTCTGGGGGTCGCGATGGAAGAGTAACTCGCGCTATTCCTGGCGGCGCAACTCGCGCTGCTGCTCTCGCGTCATTTCCCTGGCCGCGTAAATATCGCCGCCCTCGATCTGCACCTGCATCCGCTTGCGATCATTTTCGCGATAGGTGGCCTCGGCATCGTCGATTTCACGCTCGCTCAAACCGATATTTTCCAGCGCCATACGGGCCACCGAAATGGCGCTCTCGAAGACTTCACGGATGATGTAATCGGCCTTGCTGGAAGCCAGCTGGATCACGCTGGTCCGGTCAAAACCGCGCACATAGATCGCGGCCTTGGGGAAGGCATCGGCGACAGAGTCAAGGAAATCGGCCTCGACCGCCTCGTCGATGCAGAACATGATCAGTTGCGCTTCGGGCGCGCCAGCCTGCCGCAGCATGTCCAGCCGCGTACCGTCACCGAAATAAACCTTGCTGCCAAAATCCTCGGCAATGTCGATCTGCGAGATATTCCGGTCAATCAAAGTCACGCTCAGGCCGCCCGCCAGAAGTGTTTGTGCCACTGTCTGACCAAAACGCCCAAAGCCAACCACCAGCGCACTGGCCCCCTCGTCCTGCGGCTTTTCACGTTCGCCGTCGTCGGATTTCGGCTCCAGCCGGATTTTCCGCGTGGCGATCATCAGGAAGGGGGTTGCCGCCATGGACAGGGTAACAATCGCACCGAATATGCTGGATTGATCAAGCGTGATCAGATCGCCCTGCACGGCCTGCGCATACAGCACAAATGCGAACTCGCCGCCCTGGCTCAACAGCAGGCCCAGTGCCAGCGCGCTGCGCCAGGTCATTTTCAGCAGCAGGCCCAGCCCCATGATGATGCCCGTCTTCAGCGCTATCAGCAGCGCCGCAAACCCGATGACATACAGCGGGTTATCGGCGATCACGCCAAGGTCCAGCATCATGCCCACGGCGACGAAAAACAGGCCCAGCAGGATGGCGCGGAACGGTTCGATGTCGGCTTCCAGCTCGTGCCGGTAGGGGGTATCGGCCAGCATGACGCCCGCCACAAAGGCACCCAGTGCCGCCGACAGGCCCAGCATTTCCATCACCACCGCGCTGGCCACCACGGTGAACAAAGCTGCAACGATGAAAAGCTCGCGCTCTCCCAATCCGCCGATCAGGCTGAACAGAGGACGGATCAGGATCCGCCCTGCCGCAATCAGTCCGAACACGGCTGCGATAGTCAGCAGGCCCAGCATCCAGCCCGATGGGCCATCGTCTCCGCCTGCGCCCATCGCGGTGACTATGGTGATAAGGGGAATGATGGAGAGATCCTGGAACAACAGGATGGCAAATGCGCGTTCGCCAAATGGCGTGCGCAGCTTGCCGCCAGATTGCAGCATCGGCAGCACCTGCGCGGTGGACGACAGGCCAAGCGGCAAACCGATGGCCAGCGCGGCAGCCAGCGGGTAGCCCGCCAGCGCCAGTACCGTTGCGCTTACCGCAAGGCCGCAAGCTGTCACCTGCGCCAGTCCCAGTCCGAAAATCGCGCCCTTCAATCGCCACAGGCGCGCAGGGGACAATTCCAGGCCAACCACGAACAGCAGCATGACAATGCCCAGTTCGGCAACTTCGGCCATTTGCTCGGCCCCGTCGACCAGGCCGAATACGGATGGCCCGATCAGCGCGCCTGCCACCAGATAGCCAAGCGTTGCGCCCAGTCCGGCACGGCGAAATGCCAGCACCGCCACCATGGCAAAGCCCAACATCACCAGCGCATCGCGCAAAACGAAACCGGCGCCGTGTTCTTCCATCAGAAAAGCCCTTCAGGCATCTGCGCTACAGCCATTTCCATTTCCAGAACAATGCAAGCTGCACCATCAGGATGGCGCCGCAAAGGCCAACCACGATCCAGAAGGCATCGCCATCTTCAACGCCCGGCATACCGCCTACGTTTATGCCCAGCAGCCCTGTGATGAAGCCAAGCGGCAGGAAGATGCCAGCCACGATCGTGAGGAGGTAGGTAGCCTGTTCATTGCGCGCAATGGACCGGCCGCGGATATCATCCATCAGTACAACAGCGCTTTCCTTGCTGATATCCAGATCTTCCAGATAGCGGCGAAGCCGGTCGATACTTTCGGCGATTTCGCGCCTGTCGTGCTGTTCGAACCAGTCGGGCGCGTACCTGGAGATCGCTTCCAGCGCCTCGTGCATTGGCCCCATGTGGCGTTTCAGGCCAAGGCAATTGCGGCGAATGCCGGCGATCTGATCCAGCATTTCCTCCGCATCACCATCCGATTCGCGTTCCTCCAGCGCATCGATATGATCGTTCATATCGATGATGGAGCGGTTCATGCGCGTGATCATCGCCTCGGTCAGTTCGGTGATCAATGCACCTGCATCGGTTGGCCCCCTTTCATGACGATCGATCATGGCGAGAACGCGCCTTGGGGTCTGCAAAGGCAGGCGGCGCAACGTGATCAGTCTGTTGCCATCGCACCAAAGCTGCATCGAGAGCATGTCTTCAGGCTCTGCCCCCGGATTGAAATTGATCCCGCGCAGGGTCGCCACAAGCGTATTGTTTTCGCGAAATGCGCGGGGCCGCGTGCGGTCACTCACCAGCAATTCTCGCGTGGGTTCGGGAATATCCAGCTGTTTCAGCCAATCCTCGACACCGGGCCGATTGCGGCAAATGTGCATCCACAACACCTCGCCCGGTGCCTGCGGTGTCCACCCCTTCGCCTCTTCCCAGCGGATAACGCGGCCAGCGCCGCGGCCATCCAGCACGCGGCCAAACAGCATCGGCCCATCGAGCGTTTCTGGTGGATTGGATTCGTTTTGTGACATGTGCAGAGAACCAAATAGCATTGCGCGGCATCCGGCAATATCCCGCTTGAATGGCTGGCACAAAACCATGCCTTTAAGATGACACGCCAAACGCCTATAGAGAGTACATGTCTTCGATACGCCCTTGGCGCGATATAGAGCGCCGCCAGTCCCGCCAGATCATGGTCGGCAACGTGCCAGTAGGTGGCGATGCGCCCATTTCCGTGCAGACCATGACAAACACGCCGACAGAGGATGTGGGCGCAACGATCGACCAGATCCGCCGCTGCGAGGATGTGGGGGCGGACATCATCCGCGTCTCTTGCCCCACCCCGGAATCGACTGCGAATTTCGATCAAATTACGAAGGCGGCCAATGTCCCTATCGTGGCCGACATTCATTTCCACTACAAACGCGCCCTGGAAGCAGCCGACAAGGGCGCGGCCTGCCTGCGCATCAATCCCGGCAATATCGGCTCCTCGCAGCGGGTGGCCGAAGTGGTTCGCGCGGCAAAGGCCAATGGCTGCGCGATCCGTATCGGCGTGAACGCGGGCAGTCTGGAAAAAGATCTGCTGGAAAAATACGGAGAGCCTTGCCCCGAAGCCCTGATCGAAAGCGCGCTGGATCATATCAAGCTGCTGCAGGATCACGATTTCCACGAATACAAGGTTGCAGTGAAGGCCAGCGATGTCTTCCTGGCTGTCGCCGCCTATCACGGGCTGGCTGAAACCGTCGATTGCCCACTGCACCTCGGCATAACAGAGGCCGGCGGCCTGATCGGCGGCACGGTG
>JBASBA010000097.1:0-2912 GCA_049650885.1 Alteraurantiacibacter sp.
GGTGTTGAGCCAGCGCGTTCTTCACGGCGCAGGCTATCGGGTATTTTGCGATAGGAATCAATAGTTTCAGGAAGATACTCTCCCACCAGCTTGCGCGTCTCTGCCGCTGCGGGATGCGCGGGATCGACATGTTCCAGCTGCTTGCCTAGCGCATCCAGTTGCACACCCAGATCATCTACCAGCCGCACCGCGGGCGGGGGCAGGGCAGGGCGCTGGCCTTCCAGCCATAGCTCGGTACGCTGCACCAGTTGCTTGGCATCCTGCGTGCGAGACAGGGTGGCACGGTCCGGGATGCGAACCTTGGGATAATTGGCGAAGATGAAGGCCGCCGCGATAATCGCAAAGAACGCCACCATGACGCCCGCAAATCCGATTCCGTTCAGAACCATTCCGGCAACACTGGTGACCATGACAATCGCCAGCAGTGCAGCGCCGAAATATCCGGCCCGTTTCAGCAGGTTCTTCGTTTTCACCTGCTTCGATCCGCGCCCGATGGAGGGGCCGGACAGGCGATGGCGTCCGCCATTCTGGTTGTCACGGACCAGCGATCGGCTTTCAGCCAGGATACGGTCGCTTTGTCTGGTCAGGTCTTCGGCCATCAATCCGTCCCGCTCAACCTTCAAGGCTCAGCAGGCTGGCATCATTCCCCAGCTGTGACGCCTGCGCCTGCCCTTCGGCACGGGCAATATAGCCGCGCGATTTTTCCACTTCGCCCGACAGCGTTTCCACGGTCTGCTTCATGGAATCGAGCGCGCGCAGCTTGAAGCTGTCCACCTCGTCCATCGTGTCATAGATGTTCTGGAAGGCGCGTTGCAGCGTTTCCATCGGGATGGTGCTGCTGGCGGCCTGTTCGTGAATCTGCGCGGTGTTGTCACGCAGCATCTGGCCGGTGGAATCGATGATGCCAGCCGTGGTCTGGTTCAGCGCGGTAATCTGGCCCAGCACCAGCTTCTGGTTGGTCATCGCCTGTGCCACGGTTACGGCCGTGCGCAGCGCGCCAACGGTGGTGGTGCTGGCGCGGTCCACGCCCTTCACCAGTTCCACATTGTTCTTTTTCACCAGGTCCAGCGCAAGGTATCCCTGCACGCTGACAGCCATCTGCGTAAGCAGGTCCTGCGTGCGTTGGCGAACGTAGAACAGCGCGGTCTCGCGGATGGCCTTGGCCTTTTCCGGGTCGCTGGAATCCAGTTCGTTCGCCTTGGCTTCAAGATCGCCGTCCAGTGTCTTGGCGATATGGATCATCTGTTCCAGATTGCCCATCGCTTCCCACAGTTTCTGCCGCTCCACATCGATGGCGGCATTATCCATCAGCAGTTCGTCCTTCCCGCTGGAAAGGCGGGCCAGGATCGACTGGATATGGCCCTGCGAGGAGGTGTAGCTGTCGAAATAGTTCTTCAGCTTGCCGCCGAAGGGAATGATGCCCAGGAACTTGCGCCCGGTCATCTTGCCTTTGCGCCCGGGGTCCAGATCTTCCACGGTGCGGCGCAGTTCCGTCAGGTCCGCGCCAACGCCGCTGTCCTGGTCCATCGCGCGCACCGGGCGATCGAGGAAGCGATTCGACATGCTGCTGGCCGCCATGATTTCCTTGCGGCCCATGTTGGTGATCTGGTCCACCTTCTTGCCGAAATCGGGCGATTTCGCGTCCAGCGCCACCAGTTCGTTGACGAAGCCGTCCACCTTTTCCTGCAGCGCGGATTTCTTCTCCTCGCTCACGGGAACAAGGCCCGCAGCCTGCGATGGCATGACGGTGGGCACCGGATCGGGAGGTGTCAGATCGAAGTCATTCGCGGTCTTCGTGGTGGTCTCGTTCGTGCTGGCCATGCGCCTTCAATTCCCTCTTTGCCTGTCGCGGCGTCCATAACTGTATTAGGCATGCAAGACACGCGTTTCAAGTTTTGCCGCAATCTCGATTTGCTCTGGAGAGTTTCCGCGATAATGGTGTGCAATGCAATCAGAACCCACTTCGGCCGCACCGGCATCTACCGAAGTCTCATCACCAGCAACCCCGCCATCAGGTTTTCGGGAGGTTCTTGCTACCTTCCGCGGATGGTGGGGCCATGATGTAACCGGCACGGTTGACCAGATTGCAGTGATCGAGAAGCGCCGCAGCGAATGCCAGCTTTCCGCGCGCTATCTGCTGATGGTGTCGATGTCGGCTGGTATCGCCATCCTCGGCCTGCTGTTGTCATCCCCTGCCGTGGTGATCGGGGCCATGCTGCTGTCTCCGCTGATGGACCCTATAATGGGCGTGGGTTTCGCGCTGGCCACTGGCGACTTCAAATGGCTGCGCCAGTCGGGAAAGTCGCTGGCGATCGGCACGCTGTTTGCCATCGTGTTCTGCGCGCTGATCGTGATGATCTCTCCGCTGCAAACCGTCACCAGCGAGATTGCCGCGCGCACGCGGCCCAACCTGTTTGACCTTGCCGTGGCATTCTTTTCTGCCGTGGCGGGCGCCTATGCGATGATCCGCGGGCGGGAGGGTACGATCGTTGGCGTGGCCATCGCCACCGCTTTGATGCCCCCGCTGGCGGTGGTGGGCTTTGGCCTTGCGACGATGAACGGCACTGTGTTCTGGGGATCGCTGTTCCTGTTCGTCACCAACCTTACCGCCATCGCGCTGACGGCCACGGCGATGGCGCGGATTTACGGTTTCTCCACCAGCCTTTCCGAAAAGCAGACACGCTGGCAGGCGATCCTGATTTTCGCTGCTTTCGTGGCGCTGGCGATCCCGTTGTTCCTTTCGCTGCGCCAGATCGTGTGGGAAACCCAGGCAACACGGCAGGCCAGCAATGTGGTGATGGAAGTGTTCGGCGGCCGCGCCACCGTTTCGCAGCTTGAGCCCAGCTTCAACACCGATCCGATGCAGGTGACTGCCACGGTACTGACGCCCGAAATCGTCGGCGATGCAGAGG
>JBASBA010000098.1:0-2894 GCA_049650885.1 Alteraurantiacibacter sp.
GTTAAGGTTCCGGCAAGGTCGCGATCGCCGGGCCGACGCGAGACATGGACCGCTTGTTACACGGTCCTGACGGCAAAATTCGCGCATAGATATATCACGACGTCCGTTCATACATGGCAGGCGAGAAAGAGCGGGGTTCCGTCGGCCAGGGGAGGGGGAAGTGTCATTCCACATGGACGCCGACGATAGGCAGGTTTCGGCAATGTAGGACAGCGAAGCATTATCATGTCCCATCGCGAACACCTCTTCGCAACGGATACCGTAAAATATTGGTCGCCAGGGTTTGCGGTGGCTTGCTACTGGGTAAGTCATGCCCACCGAACATCTGATACCTGAAGATATCCGGAAACTTTACCATGTGAAAGAATGGCGCAACGCGACCGGCATCCTTCAGACAGCGGCTCCCAGTGAGTGGGACGAACTTATTACGGTTCTTCGAGATTTCAGATTGTTACGCTCGGAGATCACTACCGCTGGGGGTGCAAAGTCACCGATTGCCGGACGTATCGACAAGGCGTTCTATGAACTTGGATGGGAAGAGCGAAAATTCGATACAAAGATTGAAGTTGATAACCACGAATACGAAACGCCAACCCATAGCGTGGATTGCTTCAAAGGCCGCGTGGGTATCGAGGTAGAATGGAATAACAAGGACCCGTTCTACGACCGCGATCTCAACAATTTCCGCTTGCTGTTCGATCTGCGTGTCATCGATGTCGGTGTCATCATCACGCGCGCAACCGAATTGCAGACTATCTTCAAAAAGCTGGGTAAAGGCGCAAGCTACGGCGCATCCACCACTCATCACAGCAAACTATGGCCCCGTCTTGAAGGTGGAGGCGGCGGAGGCTGCCCGGTGCTGACCTTTGCGATTACCCCCGAGCTCTACGTTGAGGATTGAGCAGCCTCACTCGGCCGCAATGGGCGTGCCGCTGTTGTAGTCATAGGTTTTCCAGTCGGGCTTATAGCTATCGTCTGCCTGATTGCCCCAGACGGTCCAGCCTTTGCGCCTGCCGCGGCTGAACAGTTCGATGCGGGGGCCCCAGCTGCATTCCTCGATCAGCTTGTATTGCTCGTCCGGCTTGCGGCTGTGTTCGCGTTTGCGCGACTGGATCATGTTGACTTGGCTGCGCCCGGGCTGGAGCGTGCGGGCATTCTTGCCCTTCACACCGAACAGCAGAATTTCAGTGACGTTGCGAAAGTAGAAGCCAACCCCGCGCCCATCCGATCCGCCATCCTTACGGATCTTATGCCAAATGATGTTGGACACATAGCGGAAGCCCCACGCTTCCATCACGCGCAACCCATCGGGCAGCAGCGCATTGGGCACCCACATATAAAGATGGGATGGATCTGCAGCGATATCGTCAACCGGCAGTGCGCAAATTTCATCGAGTTGCATAGTACTATAGCGATTGAGGCGTTTGTGTTCAGGTGCGACCTTGCCGGTACGGTTCTGGAATTGCCACGGCGGGTCGGCGAGAATGGTGCCGAACCTTTGCCCGCGTGTCGTGCTAGTCAGACCATGAGGCACATTAAGAGGGTCTTTAAAATGGAACATAACAAGATCTAATGCGGCTTTTCTGCATCTTCGTCAACTGAAGAGGTCTCATGAGTTTCCAGCAATCCTACCCATACAGGAGACGTGGATAAATCAATGCCAGATCGTAATACGTTGGATGCACTTGACAGGGCCTCCTCACCAATTTGATTTTTGGCTGAAGCAAGCGAAACTTCTAATTCCGCTGCAGTTTGCTCGAAAGCCTCTATTATCGGTCCTGTTATCGAGTTACGTTTAACATAAGAAGCTATTATGTTTGGCACCAATCGGCTTGCAAATCGCCAAGTGAACACTTGCGATGAAAATGAAGAAGATTGAACCTTCCTTAATGTCTCCACCATTCTGGTCAAATCAGATGAGGCTCGAACACTATCGATTTCACCTGAATTAATAAGCTCTTGAAGACATTCGATTACTGACTGGTAAAGTAAGTCTACCCCATGATCGGCTTTGGCTTTCTCAATGATCGCGTTTATATCAAAAAGCACTTCGACGGAGCTTTCGAAATCCCAACTCTCGTTCAGCAAACCTCTCGAATTGTCGATTACTGATTCTAAATGCGAGCGCCATGTGCTAAGACCATTTGTGTGTCTCGTGGCGTATAAATGAGAAGCTTGATCTAATTTCTTTAGCCAATCCGGCCAATGCTTTCCCGCTATAACGGCTTTGAGACCGGCTAGACTTTCTCGAAAATTTTCGTTTGCTACTACAACTCTTTGCTGTTCCCCAAGCGCGAATGCATTCAAAAGCTGATCAAAAGCCTGCCGAACTGCAGAATGGCGCTCATGGACCAGCGCAAGCACATGGGATGCTTGCGTCTCCGTAACCATAGTTGTTACTCCGCCGCCACGCCCTGCGACACGACACTATCCCCAAACAAACCCGGCCCGTCGTCTACGACCTCGTCATTCGCCTCATCGCCGCGCTTTGCTTTCGCGCGGTTGTCGAAGCTGGACCACACATCCTGCCAGTTGCCCTTGGTCGCACCCTTGGAATATTCGGTCGCGCGGGTTTCGAAGAAATTGGCATGCTCCACGCCGTTCAACAAAGGCGTCAGCCATGGCAGCGGGTGGTCCTCCACCATATAGACGGGCTGGAAGCCCAGCTGCTGCAGCCGCCAGTCGGCGATGTAGCGGACGTATTTCTTGATATCCTTCGCTGTCATGCCGTTCACCGGGCCTTCTTCGAACGCCAGATCGATGAACGCGTCTTCCAGCCGCACGACTTTCTGGCAGCAATCGATGATGTCTTCGCGCACCGCCTTCGTCAGGCAGCCGCGTTCTTCGGTGAAGGCGTGGAACATGCGCACGATGCCTTCGCAATGCAGCGTTTC
>JBASBA010000099.1:0-4030 GCA_049650885.1 Alteraurantiacibacter sp.
CGTTGAGCGCGTCGAATAAAGTCCTAAGCATCACCGCAGATTGCTTGTCCGGTGCGACAACCTGCCCCTTCAGCCCGGTTCCCTTGAAACCTTGCAGATAATGCTGTCGGATATCCCAGGCTATCGCCTTCAATCGCGCTTCAACTGTTTGGATCACCCCCGGCGCGCTCATTCGCCGCTTGAGTTCAGCTTTCTGTTCTGGCGTCAGGCCGTCACTCGAACGTTCGAACCAGGCGTCGAGCGCTGCGGCGTTGAGGGTTTCCGCTACAATGCGACCCTCATAGAGTAGCGGCACAACAGCCTTGTCCTTCACCGCACGCGAGATTGGATAGGAATCGATAAGCACGCCGAATTTCAGAAAGGTGTTTCGCGCCTTGTCCTTGAACAGCGGCGTGCCGGTAAAGCCGATATAACAGGCATTCGGCAACACCCGGCGCATGTCTTCGTGCATTGAATCGTCATTGCCGTATTGGCTGCGATGGCTCTCATCGACGAGAACAAATATGTCCGAGCTGTCGGACACGAGTGCCCGCTTCCGCACGCCGGAGCGGAACTTGTTCACCAAGGTCGTCACGAGGGGTGCGCCGTCCTCGATCAATTTCATCAGATGCTCGCCGGTGCGCGCCTGAGCAGGTTCGAAGCCCGTGGCTGCGAAGGTCTTCTTGATTTGCCGATCGAGATCACGCCGGTCGGTAACGATCACAATTCGAGGGCTTGCGTCTTTCAAATGGAACGCCAGTGCACGCGCCAGCATGACCATGGTAAGTGATTTACCGGAACCCTGCGTGTGCCAGATCACCCCGCCTTTGCGGCGTCCGGCTTCGTCGCGCTGTTCGATGCGCTCAAGAATTCGATAGACGGCTGAGACCTGCTGGTAGCGTGCGACCTTCTTCGTGCCCTTGTCAAAGAGGGTGAAGCGCCGGGCCAGATCGAGCAGGCGGATAGGGTGGCACAGGCCGACAATCGTTTTGTCTAGCTCCGTCACCCAGCGATGCCCCGCTTCGCGCAGCGCATTGTGGCGACTGGCGTGCGATGCGAAATCGGAGTGGATCGCGGCCATAACGCCCTCGGGCGGCTCAGCGTTGACCAAAGCGGCAACTTCCGTCTCGCTCATCCCACCGTGCGCGGGCTCGTGCCACGCCGACCAGAACTTGGCTGGAGTGCCGACAGTGCCATATCGCGGCTCGGCAGGGTTGCCGGCGATCAGCAATTGAACCGGCACAAAGAGTTGGGGAGCCCCTTCGGCCTGGCCCTGGTTCCGGATGGATTGGCTAATCCCCTGCGATGTCTTTTCGCCTGAGCGCTTAAGCTCGATAACCGTCCAGGGGATGCCGTTGACGAACAGCACGATGTCACAGCGGATTGCATCATTGCGCCCATCAACAGCGTATTCGGCGGTCATGTCGAAACTGTTGCGTTGCCACTCGTTTTCGCTCCAGGCGACGAAGCGCAACTGCCGCTCGCGGGTCAGACCATTGATCGTCTGAGGTATGGCAGTCCCGAGTTGAAGATAGTCGGTTGCCAGTTCGTGCGTCCGAAGCAGTCCGTCAAAACGCAGATCACGCAGGCGTGAAAGTCCTTCTTCGACAGCTTGCGACGTGAAGGGGTGATCAGCACCGTCCTGATCGATGCTGTTGATCGAGGCTAGCGCTTCTTGGGCGAGTGGGGTCAGAACCACCGAACTGCGATGCCCCTTTCGCATCGCGTCAATTTCAGCACGAGTGCGATAGCGCCAACCCATATTGGCCAGCGTAGTCAGTACTTGCAGCTGAACGCCTCCGCTTTCAGATAGCGCGAATTCCGGGGAATTGGTCATGACTGGTCGTTGGGCAGATGGGACGGCATCTTCCCGACGATTAGGCGGCGGCCATCTTCGTCCCAGGCGTAGTACATGCGAAACTGCTCGGAATTCTGCCGCGAGTTCCCGTATTTGAAGTGGTCATACAGGACCCAGGTGATTGTGCCCTCTCGTACCGAATATTCGGGCTTCTCGCTGGCCTTTTCACGCCGGGTGAAACAGCCTTCATCTTCGACCCCCAGCGCCGCCAGAGCATTCACGGCGGTCTCTTTCCGATCAAGTCCGCCTTCAAGCTTGAATGGAATCCAATAGTCTCGGACCGCCAGCAGAGTGTTGGCAATCCGCTCCAGCATGTCTGGATGGCCATTCTTGCGGCATTCTCGGATCGCCTTGTTGTGAATGAAGATGTGAGGTCCAAGCACTTCATCGGCCCAATCTTCAAGATCGTCGTAGCTTTCGAGCGGCCTGCCGGTGGGCTTCTCTTCGACGGTCGCTGAATTTAGAACCGACGTTCGAAGACGATAGTTTTCCGACTTCAGGCGACCGATCTCGTCCTGCATGCGCTGTACGTCTTGTTGGGCCGCCTTTTCGGCTGCGGAAGCGATGCGTTCAAGGCCTGCCGCAACTTCAAGTTGCTCCTCCAGGTCAGCCACTTCGTCCTGCAGAGCTGCAACCTGCGCTTCGAGCTTTTCGGTTTCGCTACCAACTGTCTCCAGCGAGACGGTCGCCGATGCGGCTTTGCGAAGCTGGCCGATGTGCCAGAAGCGCGTTTCACCGTCGTTGTCCTGAAAACCGAGGGGGAAGATGCGTTCGGCAAGCTTGCCAATCAGATAGGTATTCTCGCCTGACGGCGGCGGCAGCCACAACGGATGCTGGTACGGGTCTTCGTCGTCCTCGACGATGCCGGGCATGTAGATGCGCACGCCGCCGTTGAAGGTGGACATGCGCTTATCGATCAGTCGGGTCAGCTCCCAACTAGTCTCGGGATGGAGCGAATAAAGGTGAGCCGAGCCAGAAAGGCGACGCCCGAGCGCCTCAAGATTCAACTGCGCTCCGCCCCGTTCATCGGTTGAGACCGCAACGATCGGAAGCCGACGACCGGGCCGGTAGATTAGGTTGGCAAGCGTGTCCGCAGCGGCGTGTCACATCAATGAAACGGGACTGTCGCCGATTGCCTCCCCATCGGCTTCGCCAGACAGAGCGCCGAGCAACTTCGGGACGACGTTCGGGCGGCTCGGCCTCAGATCCGGGCTGCCAGCCGGTCGCCGCGCCATGAGCTGCGCGCCAAACCGCACGAGGCCGCCGACACGCCTCTCCACGAACATCTCGGTTGACCAGGTCTCGCCCGCGCCCGGATTTGAGCCCGGCTCGTCGATGCGCGCAGCCCAGATGCTGCCGCTGTGGTCATCCAACCTCACAGCATGGCAGGGGTGGAGCCCATCTGCTCCGCGCGTGTCGAAGGTTGCGAGATCGCGCGCTTCGTCAGGCAGCGCCCCACCGACCTTGCCCGCGAGCCAATCGACGGCGAATTTCGACGATTTCTCGAAGGCATCCTTGTCTGTCAGCGAGAAGCTGATTCGGCTGACTGGACGAATCTGCGTCGCAGAAGTTTCAGGCTGCTCTATCAGCGCCCCCAAGGCTTCGGAAAGCTGGCTCATACTGCAGCGTCCTCCATGATCAGACGGTGATGCTTGGATTCGCCTGAGAGCAATTTTTGCATAAGACCGCGACGTTGTTGGCCAAGTGCAAGAATTCGCGCGCTCATCAAATCAATTTCGTCATCGAGCGCAGCGAACATCTTGCCTGCTTTTTCGCGTTCGGCGGATGGTGGAACAACAATCGGCATCTGAGCCAACTCCCGTCCAGGAAACTCGAGGAACGTGCTGCCCGCAGAAAAGCGGACCAATCGTCGCTGACATCCGCGCATCAGGTAGAACAGGTAATAAAGGTCGCTTTGCTGCCTAGGGACAAGGCTTTGAAAGCCCTGATTGGTACACATTGGCACTGTGTTAATTGCAGACTCGCCGACACTGGCACGGCTACACAGAACTATGCTCTTGGCAGGCAGAATGCTCGTCGAACACGCGGATACACCAGCTTGTGTGAGATTACGCGCCGTCTTTGCAATGTAGCGCGAGGGCAAATTGGTTAGATCAGTAGGAGTGCACCAAGGGATATCGCCTCCCCAGTAGACCGACTTCGTGGTGTCAGGTGTAGAGCCGCCAACAACAC
>JBASBA010000100.1:0-4197 GCA_049650885.1 Alteraurantiacibacter sp.
CTGGAAGATATCGAGGCTGACGTGATCCGCTTGGCCATTGGCCATTATCGCGGCCTGATGACCGAGGTAGCGCGGCGCTTGGGCATTGGCCGGTCAACGCTTTATCGCAAGCTGAGCGACCTGGGCATCGATAACGCCGCGTAGGCTTGCGAGTTTTCAGAAGTTTCCCGAAAAATGGCGGAAAAGCTGAATTTTGATCACTTTGGCGAGACTTGAGACGACTGCCTGGTTGCAATGGAACAACTCTTCATCTGAGCCGCTGTCATGATATGTACATCGGACGCACTACGCTCTTGTTTGCCTTGGCAGCAGGGATTGGTGGTTGTTCCGGAGACCCCTCCGAGGACGACAGTCAAGCCGCGTCAACCGTACCTGAAGCATTGTCGTCATCTCCTGTTGCAGACGGCGCGATAGGCCCGGTGTCCTATTCCTACGACACATCCGAGCTGGCGCGTGCGGAAATTTCCCTGCCGCTGCCGCCAGCTTTTGAAGAAACCAAATTCGCGGTGAAATTCCTGCCGCGTGATTTGGTCGACAAGCTTGGCGAAGAACGCTGCTCCTACGAGGAAGCGAATGACAATCACGAGTGCACGGCGGAGCAGGAAATTGGTTTTGCCCTGGCATTTCTCGACCGTCCGGTTGAATATTATGGCGAGCAACTGATCGACCATCTTGATGAAAACATGCGCGTCGAAGGGATCGAGGTGCAAGGACGGGCGGGCTTTGCTCTTTATACAGCCCGAAATGGCACTAAGCTGCGCTATACCTTCCTGCCGGTAGATTCACGCACGCTGATGATGGTGGAGCGTAAGAAAGAGACGATTGCCAGCGGTGCCCAAGCGCTGGAGCAGGTGCGCGAAAGCCTGGTCTTCCCTGACGATTGAGCCGACTGTTTCGCCGCTCAGGTTTTCGCTCGACTAACTATCATTCAACCAGCATCGAGAAATCCGTCAGCGCCGCATCGCGCAGGCCGCGCCATATATTGCGCACCTGAACCGTCTCCGGCACGTCATGTACGCGTAAAATCTGCACGCCGGCAGCCATACCCAATTGGGCGATTGCCAGCGATCCGCCCAACCGTTGATCCGCAGGCGCTTCGTTGGACAGTGCGCCGACAAACCGTTTGCGGCTGGCGCCTAGCAGGATTGGCTGGCCCAGTGCATGGAACAGCGGCAAAGCATTCAGCAGCGCGAGATTTTCCGCCAGCGATTTGCCAAATCCGATGCCGGGATCAAGAATGATCTTCTCCCGCGAAATTCCCGCCTCAATCGCTATATCGCGCACGCCGCGCAGAAAGTCGAAAACGTCGAACACCACGTTACCGTAGTCGGCGTCTGCATGGAGATTCTCTCCTGTCCCCGGTGCGTGCATCAGGATTACCGGCGCACCCGAACCTGCTGCAAACTGCAAACTGCGCGGATCATAGCGCAAGGCGGAAACATCATTGATGATTTGCGCGCCCGATCCCAACGCAGCTTCCATCACCGCAGGTCGGCGCGTGTCCACGCTGACGGCGGCGCCCATCCCGGCACAATATTCTATCGCGGGCTGCACGCGCTTGATTTCCTCGCCTTCCCAAACGTCTTTCGCGCCGGGTCGCGTGCTTTCCCCACCAATGTCTATGATTGCTGCACCGGCCTCGTGCATGGCGGCTGCCTGCGTCTGCATAGCCTCGGCACCGTCGACGAATGAACCGCCATCGGAGAAACTGTCCGGCGTGACGTTCAAAATGCCCATCACCTGCGGCATGTCGAGACGGATGGTGCGGTTGCCCAGTTGCAGCGGCGGATGCGCCATGCGCAAGTTTGACCATTGGCGCTGCGCCTCGGCCCCCATATCCTCAGGTAAAGCTGCAAGCACCTCCTCGATGGAGGATTTCGTGGCGATCCGGCGATCGATCAGCGCCCCGTCACGGCGCAGCATCACCGCAAATTCGCGGGCGTACACCATTCCCCCAGCCAACCGCACGGCATCCCCTTCCACGCTTTGCGGGCCGGGAACAGTGGTGAGCGGCTGGATGTAGATCTGGTCTGGCATTCAACGATCCTTGTTTTAGCAAACTTTGCAAGGCGATCCCGGGCCGATCGCGCGCACGCTCAAATTGTCGCAATCTCGGCATCGAAGCAACGACGAAAGCAGGTTTTGCTCAGCTTCGATGCCGTGCCCTAGCCAACTAATGTGGAACACATGGAACACAGTTCTGGCACGGAAAACTGCGCCTTGTCCGTCGCGCATGAAAATCAGGCAAGGTGGCGGCGATCACGGTCATGCCGGCCTTGTGTTGCGCGATAAGGCAGTAGGCAATCCTAGTCTTCTGCCGCCAGCAGATACAGGCCGCGCGCCGCGTCGATCGGTTTTACTTCGCCGCCATCCTCGTAATGCCAGAAGGTCCAGCCGTTGCAGCTTGGCGCATCCTGCAGAACCTTTCCCACGCCGTGGATGGAGCCGGTTTCCTTCCCGCATTCGATGGAGCCATCAGCGCGAACTTTCGCCGTCCAGCGGCGCTTTTTGTCAAACAGCAATGTGCCAGGTTTCAGCAGACCCGCCTCTACAACCGCGCCAAAGGCGACGCGGGGCTGGCTTTTGCGGCTTTGCATCGTGGTGAGCGCGCTTTCATCAAGCGGCAATTCCTTCTCGATACGGGCCATCGCCACCTTGCGATAATTATCCTCGCGCTCGCAACCGATCCATTCGCGGCCCAGACGTTTTGCAATTGCGCCGGTGGTGCCGGTTCCGAAGAAGGGATCGAGCACCACATCACCAGCTTCGGTCGTGGCCAACAGCACGCGATACAGCAGCGCCTCGGGCTTTTGCGTGGGATGCGCCTTGTGGCCAGCATCATCCTTCAATCGCTCCCCGCCGGAGCAGATGGGGAAGGTCCAGTCGCTGCGCATCTGAAGCTCGTCATTCAGTGTTTTCATCGCGCGATAATTGAACTGGTAGCGCGCCTTTTCCCCCTGGCTGGCCCACAGCAGTGTTTCATGCGCGTTGGTAAAGCGGGTGCCACGAAAATTGGGCATCGGGTTGCTTTTGCGCCAGACAATGTCGTTGAGAATCCAGAAGCCCAGATCCTGCAAAACTGCGCCTACGCGATAGATATTGTGATAGCTGCCGATCACCCACAGCGCGCCGTCTGATTTCAGAACGCGCCTGCACTCTGCCAGCCACGCCCTTGTAAATGCATCATATGTGCCGAAACTGTTGAACTTGTCCCAATCATCCGTCACCGCGTCGACATGGCTGCCGTCGGGCCGATTAAGATCGCCGCCAAGCTGAAGGTTATAGGGCGGATCGGCGAACACCAGGTCAACGCTGTTATCCGGCAACTGGCGCATCGCTGCCACGCAATCGCCATCCAGAATTTGGCCCAGCGGCAAATCTGCCTTGTCGACAGGCGCAACCCTTGCCTTGCGGACGCGCGGAGCCGCGCGCAGTTTCGTCAATTCGCCCATGGACTGTCTTTCCCTCACTTATCCACAGGGTGTGTGAGTCCTCAGGAGTCCGGGGTCAAGCGGCAATTTCCCCATGCATCGCAAGGGCTAGCGCGGAACGAAACGAGTCCGGCACAAGATATGGAGTCCCCGCTTACAAACAGGACTCGATATGGTGGGGTGTGGCCCCAAGGACTCGCTCATCCATATTGCGGCAGAAAATTGCGTGATGTGGCAATGGAGCGGGGATGGATACCAGTGACAGCCAAACGCAATCGGCTCCGCAACGGAGTTAAACCCGTGCGAAGCCGATCAGGTCTTCTCGTGTTCGGTCAGATGGGCGATAACTCGGGATCGATGCCGGTCAGCTCGATCGATTTGTCCCAAAGCCTTTTCGCAAGGTCCGCGTCCTGCGCGTTCCTGCTTTTGACGGCGCGGCCCGAAGTGCTGCCGCGCACTTCCATCAGACCATAGGGGCCGTAGTAATCACCGCCCTGCGCAGCGGGATCGGTGGCTGCCTGCAAGGCTGGCAAAGCACCCTGATCGGAATCGTTCAGCACAGTGCCCACGATGGCGGAGAGGAATTTCTCGCCCTTCAAATGCCGCATCAGTTCTGTTGCCGCAACGCCGGGATGGCAGGCCAGAGCCTTGATCGAGGAGCCTTTCGCGCGCAGCCGCCGGTTCAATTCTTCTGCAAACAACAAGTTCGCCAGTTTGCTTTGCGAATAGAACGCGTTCTTGTCGTATCCCTTGTTGCCATCGAGAT
>JBASBA010000101.1:0-18354 GCA_049650885.1 Alteraurantiacibacter sp.
GCTTTTGATAACCTCGGCACGCTCTTCAGCGGACTTCAGCTTCCATTTTTCAAAAGCTTGGTGGCAGGCATCAACCTTGGCATAGGCTGCGTCCTTGCCGATCTCATCAAAGGTGTCGAGATTCTTGCCAGTTGCGGGATTGACGGTGGTGATCGTACTCATTTTCAGCTGCGTCCTTCAGAATTTAGCATTTGGATAAAGGACGCTTCAAAGCCGCGTTGGGTCCGGTAAGTTGGCCGGACGGGGCCTGCAAAACGATGGCCGGTTGGCAATGCCGAACATTTGTTGGCATCTGTCGGAATTCTTGACATACGCCGCGCGCGTTAATGTTTCGCAAACCATCGCAACCCGCAGAAATTCGCGGATCTGTGAAACTGGCACGCGCTGTGCAATGATATTGGCGTACGCAAGAGTTCTTCGAATGAGGCGGGGCCGATCAAATGGTCCCCAACCAAGTCTCCCGGCTCCGCCTCCCCCGAAGAACCGCCCCCCCCGCCGATCTGCAAAAACCTTCCTGCCTTCCGGCCCAGGGTTCGTGTGTACGTGTTACTTGCATCGGGCCATCGTAAGATTTGCAAAGCTGGAAAGCATCGTCGGGCGTTCCTCGTAACCATTGATCCCAATCTTGCGGGGGCACGATCACCGGCATTCTGTCATGCACACCGCGAACGTGGATGCAGGCATCGGTCATCACCATAGTATAGGCCTCGCCCCATTCGGCGCTATCGCGCCAGCAACCGGCAACGGCCATCGGCTCATTATCGGGCAGTGAGAACCACGTGCGCGTCTTGCCGCCCTTCGGCCCCTCGGCCTCGGCAAAATCAGAGATAGGTATGAGGCAACGACGCGCCTTGAAACTGGCAGCCCAGAACGGGCTGGACAGCTTGTCTGTGCGCGCGTTGTTGATCGGCTTGGGCTTCAAAGGCTGCCCTTTTGCGCCTTTGCGATTGAGCGGAAAGCCCCAGGTCATCTGTGCCAGCCGGGCATCGGCCAACACCATTCCCGGATAGCCGGGATAGATCAGTTCCGGCGCATTACCGCCGGGCGAGACAGACAGATCCTGCGCTATCGCATCGAAAAAATGCGCTACCTCGTCCTGCGATTTCGACATGCGATAAAGATTGCACATTCCGCCTAGGATCCAGTCTGAGCAGCGGGAACGGGCGGGGCGATCATTCCATCGGCCATCGGCCAGACGATATCGCCCGTCACCACGCCGATGCGCATGGGCAATTGGCTGGAGATGAAGCTGTGGATCGCGGTGGGTGCAACGCCTTGCGTATCTCCGGTTACATAAACCTGTGTCGCGATATCGGGATCCTGGGTATCCCAGGTCACCACTTCACAAGTGTCCGTGACGATTTCCGGATCGCCGATCTGGCCGAATTCGTCGAAGGTTACGCGGTAATGCTTGCCCAGTGGCACGGCGCCTTCTGCAATCGGGCCGTTAAGGACATAGGCGGTCAGCGCGCCAGTATCGTCAGGCGGCAGGACAAGCGGAATGTAGGTGACGGAGTGAGAACTGTCGGCATCGGCAAGCTCTCCATCAAGGCAATAGCTGGCAGAGGCAGAGGCGATAACCGCCCGAGGTGCGACATATTTTGCGCGGGCCATTTGCAACGCCGTGCCGGAAAGAGCGGGCGCATTCTCGCCATTATGTAAGGTTTCCGACAGGATTTGCCCCTGGGCGATCTCGTATTCGGCAAGGGCTACCAGCGGGGCCTGTGCACCCTGGCCGCGCGCCGCCGCGATCACCACATTCCAAACGTCAGGTGTGTCGGCAGGAAATGCCACGGCGCCGCGGTAACTGTCATCGAATGCATCGCCCCTCATGCCAGCAAATTGCCGCTGCGCTATTGCGCTGGCTTGCTGAACTTGCGTCATGATGCGGGCGGTGGCCTCTGCCTGCCGCGCCGCAGCTGTTCGCTCGGCAAGATCGGGAGCCATCCCATCCTGCGCCAGCGCCGTGAATGGCGCGCTTGTCACGATGGCGGCGGCGAGGAGGGTGCGGATCATGTTTGCTCCAGGATAATCATCGACCGGAGAGTACAGCGGGCTTCCTGAATGGAAACAGACCTGCTTAAATAGAAAAAAGCGCGCCCGAAGGCGCGCCTTCGTCAGGAGGCCTTTTCAACCTTTTTTTCATCCATCAACTGCTGCAATTCGCCAGCTTCGAACATCTCCATCATGATGTCGCTGCCACCGACGAATTCACCCTTCACATAAAGCTGGGGAATGGTCGGCCATTCGGAGAAGCTCTTGATACCTTGCCGGATTTCCTGATCCTGCAAAACATCGACGCTGCCAAATGCGACCCCGCAGTGATCGAGGATAGACACCGCGCGATTGGAAAATCCGCATTGCGGAAAAAGCGGGGTGCCCTTCATGAAGAGGACCACATCCTTGTCACCCACAATCTTGGAAATGCGTTCGTTTGTATCGGCGCTGTTATCGCTCATCGTTCCCACCACGTCGTTAAGAAAATTGATAGCAGTCAGTTGGGAACGCTGGTGTGCAGTTGCAAGGCATGAAGCTCTCCGCCCATGCGGCTGCCCAAGGCTGCGAAAACCATTTTGTGCTGCTGCACGCGGTTCTTCCCTGCAAATTGCGCAGAGCTTACGCGGGCAAGCCAGTGATCATTATCATCGACCAGCGCCTCGATCTCGACGGTTGCATCGGGGATGGCGGTTTTGATCAGCGCCTCGATCTGTTCGGCGGGCATGGGCATCAGAAAAATCCTTGCAGCATGAGGGTCAGGATTCGCTCATGAACTGGCGGCGAGCTTCGATGGCCTTTTCTTCCAGCTTGGCGCGCACGCCAGCTTCATCCACGTCGCAGCCGGCCTGGGTCAGATCGCCCAGGACCTTGCGGATCACGTCTTCATCGCCCGCTTCCTCAAAATCGGCCTGCACCACGGCCTTTTTGTAGGAATCGGTCTCTTCCGGGGTAAGGTCCATCAGTCCGGCTGCCCATTCGCCCAGCAGGCGATTGCGGCGCGCGGCCACTTTGAACGCGGTTTCTTCGTCCATCGCGTATTTGGCTTCTTCGCCGCGTTCGCGGTCCTTGAAATTCGTCATCGGAAAGTTCCTTAGTGTGAGATTAGGCAATAGGGGCTGACGCGTCAGGCCGCAACTTCCGTGCCGCGCACCAGCCACGGCTTGCTCGCTGCCAGGCGACCTTCATAGCTTGCGATGGCATCGTCGCGCGTAAGCGTTAGCCCGACTTCGTCGAGACCCTCGATCAGGCAATGCTTGCGAAAAGAATCGATCTCGAAAGTGAAGCGATCCTGAAATTTCGTGGTGACGGTCTGGGCTTCCAGATCGATGGCGATCGGATCGGTTTTCGCCACTTCCAGCAACCGATCCACCTGTGCCTGAGACAGTTCGACGGTAAGGATACCGTTCTTGAAGGCGTTGCCTGCGAAAATGTCGGAAAAACTGGGGGCGATCACCGCGCGAATGCCAAGGTCCAGCATGGCCCATGCGGCGTGCTCGCGGCTGGAACCGCAGCCAAAATTATCTCCGGCCACAAGGATCGGAGCATTGGCAAACTCGGGCTGGTCAAAGACATTGTCGGGATTATCCGCCCTTACGGACTCAAAAGCGCCACGACCAAGACCACTGCGGCTGGTGGTTTTCAGCCAGCGCGCCGGGATTATCAGGTCCGTATCCACATTCTTGCGACCGAACGGGATGGCGCGGCCTGCGACAGTTTTGACCTTTTCCATCAATCCGTTTCCGGCTTTTCGCCGCTGGGTATCGGACCAGGCTGGGTCGGAGCGTTCTTCTTTTTGCGGCGATTGCCGTAAAGCACGGCTGCGGCGATCGCGGCAGAACCAATTGCACCGGCGGCGGCGATGGCGGCCTTTTTCGTGATATCATCAGTCATGTGGTTCAAATGCTCCTGAGATGGCTACGTTGCAAGATTCAGCGAAGAAATTGCTGCAATTTGTCCCACTCTACCGCTTTTTCGGTAAAGGTCATCCGGGCGTGTGCGGGACTTGACGACGGGAGGGTAACGGTTTCAACCGGCTTATCCGCCAGTTGAGCCTTGCCGATAGCTTCGGATTTTTTGCCGTTGAAGGCGATCGCCCGCAACATCGGCAAACGGGATACCAGCAAGGGCAGGTCTGTCGCCTCGATCTCGCGGATTGCTGCATCGAGGCTACCCTTGCGCTGGGCAGATTTCACCGCGTCCCACAGCCCGATCTTGCGATCCAGCAGCGTCGCGATCCGGTTATCATAGCTTAGCGACACGAGCTGTGCGTCAATGACACGCTCCAGCAGGTGCCAGAACCGGTTCTGCGGATGGGCGTAATATTGTCCGGCTGACAATGATTTGTCGCCCGGTAGACTGCCCAGGATCAACAATCGCGTGTCGTCCTGCACGATTGGTTCGAAAGATGTCTTACGCAGGCTCACGCGTCAGTTCGCGCACGTCGGTAAGGCGTCCTGTCACAGCCGCGGCGGCGGCCATGGCGGGGGAAACAAGATGCGTACGGGCGCCGGGGCCCTGCCGGCCAACAAAGTTGCGATTGCTGGTGGACGCGCTGCGTTCGCCGGCGGGCACCTTGTCCGGGTTCATGCCCAGGCAGGCAGAGCAGCCCGGCTCTCGCCATTCCAGCCCTGCATCAATAAACACCTTGTCCAGCCCCTCGGCCTCGGCCTGCATCTTCACCAGGCCGGAGCCCGGTACGACGATAGCCCATTTCACATTGTCGGCCTTGTGCCGGCCGCGCAGAACCTCGGCTGCGGCGCGCAAGTCTTCGATACGGCTGTTGGTGCAACTGCCGATAAAGATGTTCTGCACTTCAATGTCCTGCATCCGCGTGCCCGGTGTCAGGTTCATGTAATCGAGGCTGGCCCGCGCCGCCTCCTGCTTTGCAGGGTCTTCAAAACTTTCCGGTGAAGGAACCGTGTCACCGATTGCCACCACATCTTCGGGACTGGTTCCCCAGGTGACAGAAGGTTCGACATCGGCGGCGTCGATCACCACGCACCGGTCGAACTCGGCATCGACATCGGTGTGAAGGGTTTTCCAATAGGCAACGGCATCGTCCCACTCATCGGCCTGGGGCGCGAAGGGGCGGCCCTTGATGTAGGCGAAGGTGGTTTCGTCAGGCGCGATCAACCCGCCGCGTGCACCGGCCTCGATACTCATATTGCAGACGGTAAGGCGCGATTCCACGCTCATCGCCTCGAACACTTTGCCCCTGTATTCAATGACATGGCCCGTGCCGCCAGCTGTGCCGACCACACCGATGATGTGCATTATCAAATCCTTGGCAGTGATTCCGACGCCAAGCTCGCCTTCCACCCGCACTTCCATCGTTTTCGACGGGCGCAGCAGCAGGGTTTGCGTGGCGAGCACATGCTCCACCTCACTGGTGCCAATGCCAAATGCCCACGCGCCAAGTCCGCCGTGGCAGGCGGTGTGGCTGTCACCGCATACGATTGTGGTGCCGGGAAGAGAGAAGCCTTGCTCTGGCCCGACAACGTGAACAATGCCCTGCTGCGAGGATGTTGCATCGAAATAGCGCACGCCGAATTCGGGCGCGTTGCGTTCCAGCGCGGCCAGCTGGTCTGCGCTTTCCTTGTCGGCGATGGGAATACGTTCCCCTTGCGCGTCAAGGCGGGGGGTGGTGGGCAGGTTATGGTCAGGAACGGCCAGGGTCAACTCAGGATGGCGCACGGTGCGGCCCTTGTTACGAAGTGCCTCGAACGCCTGCGGGCTGGTGACTTCATGGACCAGGTGCCGATCGATAAAAATCAGGCAGGTGCCGTCGTCGCGCCTCTCGATTACGTGGGCGTCAAAAATCTTTTCGTACAGAGTGCGGGGTTTGCTGGCCATGCGGGGCAGATAGCGCGCAGAACGTTTTGAGCCAAGTATTACGCAAAAAGGCTTCGTATTGTCTTGGAAAGTTAACCTTGGGCGACTAACTTACAGGAATGTCAGCCAAACCATTTGCAATTCCGATCACGATCCTGCCCGATGATATCGACTTCATGGGGCACGTGAACAATTCCCGTTATCTGAACTGGGTGCAGGATGTAGTGCTGCAACATTGGCAGAAGCTTGCGCCTGCGGAAGAGGTGACGAGCAAGGCGTGGGTCGCGCTGAAGCACGAGATTACCTATCGCCGTCCTGCTTTTCTGGAAGATGACGTGATCGCCGAAACGGTGCTGGAGAAGATCAAGGGTGCGCGCAGTTTCTATAACACTGTGATTCGTCGCGGCGAAGATGTGCTGGCGGAGGTGCAAAGCATGTGGTGCTGTATCGACAGCACAACCTTGCGGCCGGCGCGCATTGATCAGGACGTGGCGGAACGTTGTTTTGGCTTGCCGTCAAGGTGATCCGTCTGCGGCATGGACCACAGGCCGCGTTGGCCTGACGCGGTTTTCGGTCTAAGGCCGAGCAGGATGACGCAAACCTTGCAACAATCCGGGCAAGTTCCCGATCGCGCCAGGCAGACAGCCATCGGCCTGGGGCTGGCCGCGCTGATTTTTGGTGGTTGGATTGCGCTGCATATTTACGCGATTTTCGTATTCGAATTGACCTGGAGTACCCTGCCGCTGGGGCTTGGCATCGCGCTGCTGCAATGCTGGCTTTCGGTTGGTGTGTTCATTGTCAGCCACGATGCCATGCATGGCTCTCTGGCACCGGGACGGCCAAGGCTGAACGGCGCGATCGGTGGGGGTTTGCTGTTTCTTTATGCAGGCTTTGGCTGGCGCAAGATGCGTGATGCGCATTTCGATCATCACCGCCACGCAGGGCTGGAGGGTGATCCCGATTTCGATACCGCCAATCCCAGCCATTTCTGGCGTTGGTACACAACATTCCTGACCCGCTATTTCGGCTGGCGGTCCATCATCTATGTCTCGGCCATCGTGGCGATCTACTGGCTGGTGGTGGATGTGCCGATGGCGCAGATCGTGCTGGTGTTCGGCCTGCCTGCCATCGCATCCAGCATCCAGTTGTTTTATTTCGGAACGTACCGCCCACACAGGCATGGTAAGGATAGTTTTGGTGACAGGCACAACGCCCGGTCGGATCATTTCTCGCCGCTGGTCAGTCTCGCAACCTGTTTCCATTTCGGCTATCATCACGAACATCACATTTTCCCGCAAACGCCATGGTGGGGGCTGCCACGCCGCCGCCGCGCGTCTGCCGAAGCGATACGGAGTTGACGAGATGAGTGTACCTGCAATCCTCCTCACCGTGGCAGGAGCGGTCGTGTTCATGGAGGTGTTCGCCTGGTGGGCGCACAAATACGTGATGCATGGCTGGGGCTGGGGCTGGCACCGCGATCACCATGAACCGCATGACAACATGCTGGAAAAGAACGATCTTTTCGCCGTTGTTTTCGGCACCATCGTGGTGGCCATGTTCATCATCGGCTATGCCGTGTCGGATATGCTGTGGTGGTTCGCAATGGGTATCACGGTTTACGGCGTGATCTACAGCGTGATCCACGATGGCCTTGTGCATCAGCGATATTTCAAATGGGTGCCCAAACGCGGCTATGCCAAACGTCTGGTGCAGGCGCACAAGCTGCATCATGCAACGATTGGTAAGGAAGGCGGGGTCAGTTTCGGCTTCGTATTCGCCCGTGACCCCGCCGGACTGAAAGCCGATCTGAAGCGTCAGCGCGAGGCAGGCACCGCTATCGTCCGTGATAGCGTAGGTGCCTGACTTCGGCTTTTAGCGTCCGTAATTTACGTAAAGTCCGTGGATCAGGCCGGGTACGTACAGGATCAGCGTCAGCACCAGGTTGATCAGGAATGTGCCGCCGATGCCATGCTTCAACGCAACGCCCAGGGGCGGCAGAAGGATGGTGGCGATCAGGGTAATGATACTCATGGAAAACTCCGTTCAGGAATGACTGGTTAGCTCAATCAATCCCGCGGGCTGCGCAGCGTTCCATAATTCCTGCGCGCCTCCTGCCCTGCACTGCGGCGAAATGCCGCCGCGTTATTCCGGTCTGGTCCAGATCCAACCGCCAACAAGCGCCATGATCGCGATTGGCGCGATGGCGACAGGGAAACCTGCCGTCACCCCTGCCAGAACAGCGGCCAGCGCCATGAAGCCCAGTGCTGCATACTTGCTTTTGCGAGCGATGCGGCGATGCTCGCGCCAGTCACGAAGGGCGGGGCCGTAGGTAGGATGATCCAGCATCCGCGCTTCCCAACGCGGGTTCCCCTTGGCGAAGCAGAACAGCGCGCCAAGCAGGAAGACGAAGCCCGGCATTACCGGCAACACCATGCCAATCCAGCCCAGCACGAAGCAGACGATGCCCGCTGCCATCCACAGCGGACGGGCCATGTCAGTCCTGCGCGATCCGCGCCGCGTGTTCCTGCACCAGCGCGATCATGTTGGGCACGCCTTGTGTGCGGTTGGAAGAAAGCTGGTTTTTCAGATCGAACGGGGCCAGTTCTTCGACAATGTCCATCTGCGCAACATCGGTCGCGGGCTTGTCCTGCACGGCAGAGATTACCAATGCGACGATGCCCTTGGTGATCGCGGCATTGCTGTCTGCCAGGAAATGCAGCTTGTTCGTTTCGCCGGTGGGATAAACCCAGACCTGGGCCGAACATCCGCGCACCAGCGTGGCATCGGTCTTCAGGGCGGCGGGCATTTCGTCCAGCTCGCGCCCTAACTCTATCAGCAGGCGATAGCGTTCATCGCCTTCAAGAAATTCATATTCTTCCCGGATGTCTTCAAGTGTTCGCATGGGAAGCCATGTAGGGCCTGCGTGTCACAGGTCCACCCCGTTTGCGATAGCTTCCAGCTTGCGGATGCGTTCTTTCAGGTCGGCAATCTCTATCCGCGCCATGCCTTCGCGCGATCCGCCTTCCATTTCGCTGCGCATTGGCGCGGTGCCATTGTGCATTTCCAGTTCGCGCTGCTTCAATCCGATCCAGCTTTGCCAGCCCATCAGGACGGATGCACTCAGCATCGCGATCGCAAGCAAGCCGCTGGCGGCGAACAACAGGTCGATTTGTGTCATCATGGTCCTCCCTGCAAAATCACGTCGGGGATGCGGCGGTTAGTCGTCGCGCAGTTTTTCGATTTCCTCGGCCGTCCGGCGGGCCGGATCGGTGGCGATGCGCTCAAGCACTTTCACACGATCGCGCAATTGCTCCACTTCGCTCTGAAGTTCGGCTTCGCGCTGTGAGGTGTCTTCGCGATGGTCAGGCAAGTCCCGCTCGGAATTGCGGCTTTGCATGTATTTCACGATGGCACCGATCAGCACGATCAAGACCACTGCTGTCCAGAAACTCACGATACTATCTCCTGCCGCGACTGCCTGTCTTCACGCAGATCCTCGATCTGGCGCGAAAGGTCTGATGTGGGATCGGTGACGATGCGTTCCAGCACGCGCAGCCGTTCCTCGACATCCTGCTGTGACCGGTTTTCGCCTTGCGCCTGCATGGCCCCGGCTTCCGCGATACGGGCCTCGATCTCCAGCTTTTGGATCTTGTGTACCCGATCGCGCTTGCCAGCGATTGTTCCGAATATCAGACACACCAGCAGCATGGCGAAGATGAAGGCCATGATGACGAAGGCAATTTCGGAGCCCATCAGTTGGCCTCCTTCTTGTCACCGCGCAGGTTTTCTATCTCTTGCGTCAGATGATAGCCGCTGTCGGTCACGATCCGCTCCACATTGGCGAGGCGGTCTTTCATCGATCCCAGTTCAGCCTGCAATGCGGCGTTTTCCTGGCTGAGCAGTTTTACCCGTTCGGTCGCCTGATCGTTCTTGGGATAGATCGCCTTGCCCCAGCTGTTTTCCAGCGGGTAGCCGTTCTTCACGCGGATCCAGGTGGTGGCAACCCAGCCAATCACGCCGGAAATACCGACAAGAGCGATAACTTCACTGGTTAATTCAAACGGCATCACACGTTCTCCTTCTTGGCGAAGTCCAGCGCGACGCCGCTGCCCTCATCAACGCTGCGCTGATCGCGCAGAGCCTCGATCTGGGTGGCAACATCGTATCCCTTGTCCGTTACGATGCGTTCCAGCACGCGAACACGGTCTTCCAATTGCTGGATATTGCTGGCGTATTGCGCGGCTTTTTCGGCGGTATTCGTGGCGGTACTGCTAATCTGCATCTCCGCCAGTTTGCGCTGATGGCTGGTCCAGATCGCGATAACCGGTATGGATACGCCGATCATCGGTATCAGATATGCCCAATCCCACATGGTGATCTCCCCTTGAACTTGGTTTGCAATGCGCCCCTCAGCGCAGTTGTTCGATTTCCTGCGACAGTCTCGGATTGGCGGAAACGTAGAAGGTTTCCACATCGGCCAGGCGGCGATCGACATCTTTCATCTGCGCGCGTATTTCGCGGGCGGTGCGCTTCGGGCTTTGCCGGACGCGCTGCCAGTACTGCGTTTCTTCGGGCGCGGTGTAGAGGTGCGGCGGCTTTTTGCTCAGCAGGAAACCGGCGGCGAAATAGGCCAGGATCGGCCAGCCCATCGAGATGGCGAGAATGATCAGGCCAAGCCGGACCCACAGGGCATTCACCCCGGTGTAGTCGGCGATGCCGGCGCAAACGCCCATCAGCTTGCCATTCACCTTGTCACGATAAAGCTTTGTGCGGGGGCTGTTCATGCCTGGTTTCCTTTCTTTTCGGCGAGCAATTCCTCCAGCTCGCGCAGGGGCACGTTGTCGATGGCCCTGTCATGGCGGATGCGCGGTGTTTCAAAGTCCGGGTTGTCGGCCGCGACAAGGCGCTCCACGGTATCCATCCGGTCGTCCAGCCGCTTGGCCAGCTGGTACAGTTCTTCCAGCAGAGCCTCGTCGTCGGTGGTGATGGTGGCGGCGGTCTTCCACTTCGTTACATAGTGGAGGACGACCCATGGCAGACCGATGAAAATAGCCGGTATGATGATCAGTTCTTCCATGGTTTACTTCCCTTCGTCCGTCTTCGCGCTGCTGCCCCCATCCTGACTTCCCAGGCCGAGCGCGCGCTTCATTTCTTCCAGTTCGTCGTCAACCTTGTCGCCGCCTTCCAGCGCCGCGAATTCGTCGGCCAGGGTGGCCTTGTCCTGGCCAATGCCCAGCGCATCGGCGCGACCTTCGGCGTAATCCACGCGGCGTTCCAGCTGGTCAAAGCGGCTATGCGCGTCTTCCACGCGGTCGCTCGTCATCAGGCTGCGCAGCTTCACGCGGTTCTCCGCACTCTCCAGCCGGGCAGAAATCTGCGTCTGGCGGCTGCGGGCTTCGCGCAGGCGGTTCTGCAGCTTCGCAATGTCCTGCTCGGACGCGCGCAGCGCATCGTCCAGCACGGCAATTTCCTGCTTCAGCTGGTCGCACATGTCGCCAGCCTTGCGCTTTTCCATCAGGGCGGCGCGGGCCAGATCCTCACGATCCTTGCTAAGTGCCAGTTGCGCCTTTTCGGACCAGTCCGTCTGCAATCGCTCCAGCTTTACGGTATGGCGATGCATTTCCTTCTGATCGGCAATTGTGCGTGCCGCACTCGCCCGGACTTCCACCAGAGTTTCCTCCATTTCGAGGATGATCATGCGGATCATCTTCGAAGGATCGTCTGCCTGGTCCAGCAGTTCGTTGAAATTGGCGGCGATAATGTCACGGGTGCGCGAAAAAATACCCATCAAGGGTCCTCCGATATTGAGCGAATTGCCGGTGGGGGTGGGGCTGGTGCGGATACGCTCGATCTCCTTGTCGAGACGCGAGCCGATGCCGGATTTGCCACGCCCCCGCGGCGATAAAGGGTTGCGGTTTTCGTCGGTCATGCCAACTCCACCATGGGCAGGCCCACCAGCATGGCTGGCGTATCTGCCGCCGGCTCCATGCCGGCGAAGATGGTGAAGGCGATCATCGCTGCGATGCTAACCAAAGCGGCCTGGCCAAGCTGGCTATTGAAGAAGCTGCGATCAAACATGGTTTTATCCTCCTGAACCCTTTCTGCACCATGAATTGCAACAGGTGTGCCAAAATGCGGGAATGGCGCTTTTCTGCTGATTTTCGCGCCTTGAAGAAAGATGGCGTTAGCAAGTATTGCCAAGTGTTGGGAAATTGCACTATAAATCGGCAATGGAGCGTGACAATCAGTTTATCGGCCAGTCCGGTGCCTTTCTTGACGCTGTGGAACGCGCCAGCCGCGCCGCGCCTATGGCTCGCCCTGTACTGGTAATCGGAGAGCGCGGCACCGGCAAGGAACTGATCGCCGAGCGCCTTCACCGACTTTCCGACCGCTGGGAGGAGCCGCTGGTCACGATGAACTGCGCCGCACTTCCCGAAACCCTGATCGAGGCCGAACTGTTCGGCCATGAGCAGGGCGCTTTCACCGGCGCCACCAGAGCGCGGGAGGGGCGTTTCGAGGAAGCCGACCGGGGTACCTTGTTTCTCGACGAACTGGGCACCTTGTCCATGGGGGCGCAGGAACGCCTGCTGCGCGCGGTGGAATATGGCGAGGTTACGCGCATCGGCGCCAGCCGCCCGACCCGCGTGGATGTGCGCATCGTGGCTGCCACCAATGAAGACCTGCCCCGGCGCGCGGACGAGGGCACCTTCCGTGCCGATCTGCTGGACCGGCTGACCTTTGAAGTCATCACCTTGCCGCCTTTGCGCGTGCGGGAGGGGGATATTCCGGTGCTGGCCGATTATTTCGGCAGGCGCATGGCGGCAGAGCTGGGCTGGGACGAATGGCCAGGCTTTGCCAATCACGTGGCGCAGGGGATGGAAAACCACCCCTGGCCCGGAAATGTGCGCGAATTGCGCAACGTGGTGGAGCGCGCCGTCTATCGCTGGGATAATTGGGATCAGCCCATCGGCGAAGTCGTGTTCGATCCATTCGATTCGCCGTGGAAGCCGCTTTCCAGCCCGTCATCGCATTCCGCACACAATGTCGGCCAGCAATCGCAGCAGCATCCCGCACCGCAGCCCAGACTGGACGATATCGACGATCTGCGTGCCGCGGTTGACGGGCATGAGAAATCCATCGTGGAGCACGCGCTGGGGGCCAACCGCTGGAACCAGCGCCAGACCGCGCAGGCCCTTGGCCTTACGTATGACCAGTTGCGGCACACCATGAAAAAGCACGGCATCGGCCAGGACAAACAGGATTAGTCTGGCGGATTGCGGGTATTAAGGTGCGCTTAGGAACTTGCGGTTAATCATCTGTCTGGAGAGATCGGTAATGCTGTTTCGGACGCCCATTGGCCCCAGGCACCCTGCCAAACACGCAAGACAAGAGATTCAATAAGAACCAATGTCCCGAAACACCTCGAAACTTGCTCGCAATACCGCTCCGTCGGGTTTGCGCTCCCGGCAGGAGAAGTTTGCCTTTGCTGTAAGTGTGATCGCGTTCTTTTCCGCGATCGGCGTGGTGGGATGGTTTGGTATTTCGGGTTTCAACACGGGCACGGACAATACGCGGGGCGAGCCGATGATCGTTTTCGCCGGCGGTTCGCCAATAAATGTGCCAGATGATGGCGCAGGCGATCCTGCTACCGAACCTGCAGTTTCCGAGGATGCCTATATCGTCGGCGATTTTGGCGATCCGGTGGCGGAACTTTACGCTGACGACGACGATGGCGGCTGGGGCGAATCGGCGTTGAACAGCGCTTCGGGCAGCGACTGGGGCGCGTCCTGAGCGGGCGATTTCGTCGCCAGGTCCCGCAAGCCTGCTTCCAGACTGCGCAGCTTTCTCACATTGTCATATTGCTTTCCCGCGACGCTGCAGCTACATAGCCGCCATCCCGACATTGTCTGACACTGGAGGGGCTGGCGCCAGACGGGGCCGGCACCAAACCCTTTGTCTGCATTTCGTGTGTGATGTGAACTGATGATGGAGCCCCGATGGCCGATATTTCGCGCCTGAAAGATGTGATCGAACCCGAAGCCCGTGCGCTCGGCTTTGAACTCGTGCGCATAAAGATGACGGGCACCGGGGACGAGCGCACCTTGCAGATCATGGCGGAGGACCCGGCAACGGGCCAGCTTGTGGTCGAGCAATGCATGCAGCTGTCGCGCCGCGTTTCCGATCGCATCGACGAGGTCGAGAGCGATGGCGAAGAGCTGGTGCAAGGTGCGTATCACCTGGAAGTCAGCAGCCCCGGCATTGATCGCCCGCTGACCCGTGCGAAGGATTACACCGACTGGGCCGGCCACGAAGCCAGGATCGCGCTGAGCGAAAAGGTTTACGGGCATCGCAATCTGCATGGCGATATTGTTGGCATCGAAAACAACATGGTCACTATAACTGACAAGAGGGCAGGGGATGTTACCGTGCCGCTCGATACAATTCACTCGGCCCAGCTTGTTTTCACCGACAAGCTGATGGCCGCAACCAAGCCGTTGGATATGAGCGGCGTCGATGATCTCGAAGAACTCGAACAGGAAGAAGAGGCTAACAACTGATGGCCAGTCCCATTTCCGCCAACAAGGCTGAACTGCTTGCGATCGCCAATGCTGTCGCATCGGAAAAGATGATCGACAAGAGCATCGTGATCGAAGCGATGGAAGAGGCGATCCAGAAGGCAGCCCGCGCACGCTTCGGCCAGGAAAACGATATTCGTGCCAAGCTCGATCCCGTTTCCGGTGATCTGCGCCTGTGGCGCGTTGTCGAGGTGGTTGAAGAAGTCGAAGACTACTTCAAGCAGGTCGATCTGGAGCAGGCCGAAAAGCTGGAGCCGGGTTCTGCCGTCGGCGATTTCATCGTCGATCCGCTGCCCGCCATGGACGATCTTGGCCGCATCGACGCGCAGAGCGCGAAGCAGGTGATCTTCCAGAAGGTGCGCGATGCAGAGCGTGAGCGCCAGTTCGAGGAATTCAAGGATCGCGCAGGCGAAGTCATCACCGGCGTTATCAAGTCGGTGGAATTTGGCCATGTGATCGTCAACCTCGGCCGTGCCGAAGGCGTGATCCGCCGCGACCAGCAGATCCCGCGCGAGGCCGCCCGTGTGGGTGAGCGCGTGCGTGCGCTGATCAGCAAGGTGGAGCGTAACAATCGCGGCCCGCAGATTTTCCTCAGCCGCGCCAATCCCGATTTCATGCGCAAGCTGTTCGCACAGGAAGTGCCCGAAATTTACGATGGCATCATCGAGAGCAAGGCCGCGGCCCGCGATCCCGGCAGCCGCGCCAAGATCGGTGTGATCTCGCATGATTCCAGCATCGATCCCGTCGGCGCCTGCGTCGGCATGAAGGGCAGCCGCGTGCAGGCGGTGGTGCAGGAATTGCAGGGCGAGAAGATCGACATTATTCCATGGTCGGAAGACACCGCCACATTCGTCGTCAACGCGCTGCAGCCCGCCACCGTGGCGCGTGTGGTGCTGGACGAGGACGAGAGCCGCATCGAAGTTGTCGTGCCTGACGACCAGCTTTCGCTGGCCATCGGTCGCCGCGGACAGAACGTGCGTCTCGCCAGCCAGCTGACCGACAGCCAGATAGACATCATGACCGAGGAAGAAGCCTCGGAAAAGCGCAGCAAGGAATTCGCGCTGCGCTCCAAGATGTTCGAGGAAGAGCTGGACGTCGACGAAACCCTTTCGCAGCTGCTTGTTGCCGAGGGTTTTGCCGAGCTGGAAGAGGTTGCCTATGTGCAGCTGGACGAACTGGCCACCATCGAAGGTTTCGACGAAGAACTGGCCGAAGAACTGCAGAGCCGTGCGCAGGAAGCGCTGGAACGGCAGGAGGCTACGCATCGCGAAACGCGGCGTGAGCTTGGCGTGGAAGACGATTTGGCGGAATTGCCGCATCTGCGTGAGGAAATGCTGGTCGTGCTGGGCAAGAACGGCATCAAGACGCTGGACGACCTTGCCGATCTCGCCACTGACGAGCTGATCGCCAAAAAGCGTGAAGCACCGCGCCGCCGTAACAACAGCCCCGATGGACCGCCGGTGCGTCGGCCCCAGCGGGAGCAGGACAAGGGCGGCGTGCTGGGCATGTTCGGCCTGAATGAAGAGCAGGGCAACGAGATCATCATGGCTGCCCGCGCTCACTGGTTCGAGGACGAGGGAGAGGCTGCGCCTGCACCTGCTTCCGAACCCCAAGCAGAGGAGGCCGCCGATGCGGAATCCTCCAAATGACACATTAGGTTCGCCTAAAACCGAAGCTGACGTCTCCCCCGAAAAGGGGAGCGAGCGTCGTTGCGTCCTGACGGGTAGCACTGCCGGGCGCGACGAGCTCGTGCGTCTTGCCGTATCGCCCGATGGCGATGTGCATCCCGATGCTCTGGCCAAGGCGCCGGGGCGCGGTGCGTGGATCGGCGTTTCGAAAGCCGAGTTGGCCGCTGCAATCGAGAACGGCAAATTGAAGGGTGCGCTGGCCCGCGCCTTCAAGACCGGCGGGCTTAATGTGCCGGAAGACTTGCCTACAAGAACCGAAAGCGCGCTGAAAAAGGCGATGCTGGACAGGTTGGGCCTCGAAATGCGCAGCGGACGTCTTATCTTGGGGTCTGATCGCATCGCAAATGAAGCGCGAATGGGGGCGGTTGCCGCCCTTTATCACGCCGAGGATGCGAAGGAGGACGGGCGTCGCAAGCTGGATCAGGCATGGCGCGTCGGACTTGATGAAGAAGGTTCCGGGAAAATGGGCGAACGCCTGCCACTGGACCGGGAGGCCCTGTCTGTGGCATTGGGCCGGGAAAATGTCGTCCACTTGGCGCTGGCCGATGCGAAATCGGCGCAGCGGGTAGCTATCCCGCTGCGGCGCCTGCTGAACTTTATGGGGGCCGCACCACCGGCTGCTGATACGTAACTCGCCGGGTGGCGACTGAAGCTGCCCCGCGAGGGACGGCGTGACTGTTTGATTTTGAAGGACTGAAACGAGCACATGAGCGAAGAGAACGAAACCCCGAAACGCACCCGCAAACCGCTTGGACTCAAGCGGGCCGTGGATGCCGGGGAAGTCAAACAGACCTTCAGCCACGGCCGCACCAACAAGGTTGCGGTCGAAGTGAAGCGTCGTCGCAAGCTTGTGAAGCCCGGTGAAGAACCTGCGGCTGCGCCAGCACCTGCTCCAGCGCCGGAACCGGCGGCAACACCTGCGCCAGCACCAGCGCCAGAGCCGGCGCCTGCGCCTGCGCCTGCGCCTGCGCCCGAACCTGTCGCCAAGAAGCCCGCGCCCAAGAAGCCTGCGCCGAAAAAGGCTGCGCCTGATGGCGAGACGCCGCAGGAAATGGTCGCCCGCATGCAGCGTGAGGCCGAGGAAGATCGCCTGCGCCAGGGCCAGGAATCTCGCAAGCGCGAGGAAGAGGAAACGAAGCAGGCCGCCGCCGACGAGAAAAAGCGCGCCGCCGACAAGAAGAAGGCCGAGGAAGAAGCCGAGAAGCAGCGCAAGGCCGACGAGGCGGCTGCTGCCAAGGCCGAAGCCGAGGCGTCGGCTGAAGAGCCTGCTGCCGAAGCGGATGAAACCCCGGCCCCGGCTGCTGCAGAGCAGAGCGCCAAGGCGCCTGCGGCGCGCAAGTTTACACCAGTGGCCCGTCCGGAGCCCAAGCGTCCCGAGAAGAAGAAGGACGACAAGAAAAGCGGCGGACGTTCCGATCGTAGCGGCGGAAGTGGCACCAGTGCCGCTGACAAGCGCCGTTCAGGCAAGCTGACCGTCAACAAGGCGCTGAACGAGGACGAGGGCCGCCGTGCCCGCAGCCTCGCCGCGCTGAAACGTGCCCGTGAGAAGGAACGCCGCGCCCAGGGTGGCGGCGGCTCCAGCCAGCCGCGCGAAAAGCAGGTTCGCGATGTTATCGTGCCAGAAGCCATCACCGTTGGCGAACTTGCCAAGCGTATGGGCGAGAAGGGTGCCGACCTCGTGAAGGAGCTTTTCAACCTCGACATGATGGTGACGGTTAACCAGACCATCGATCAGGACACCGCGGAATTGCTGGTCGAACAGTTCGGCCACAACATCCAGAAGGTATCCGAGAGCGATGTCGACATCACCAATGATGAAGATGTCGATCCCGAAGAAACGCAGGTTTCGCGTCCGCCGGTTGTCGCCGTCATGGGCCATGTCGATCACGGCAAGACCAGCCTGCTGGATGCCTTGCGCAAGACCAATGTAACGCGCGGCGAGGCGGGTGGCATCACCCAGCACATCGGCGCCTATCAGGTAACGACCAAGGACAAGTCCAAGGTGACCTTCCTCGATACGCCGGGCCACGCGGCCTTTACCGAAATGCGTCAGCGCGGTGCCAATGTCACCGACATCGTGGTGTTGGTTGTGGCTGCCGACGATGGCATCATGCCGCAGACGATCGAGGCCATCAATCACGCCAAGGCGGCAAACGTGCCGCTGATCGTGGCGATCAACAAGATCGACAAGCCCGAAGCCATCACGGTCGGCGAACTCGCCAAGCGTATGGGAGAAAAGGGCGCCGACCTAGTCAAGGAGC
>JBASBA010000102.1:0-3708 GCA_049650885.1 Alteraurantiacibacter sp.
GCAGGCCGTGTCGAAAGCGGTGGAGCTGAGCACCACCAGCGTCACCTATTATTTCCCGCGCAAGGACATTCTCGCTGCCGCCGTGTTCGAGCGCGCGATGGAGCGTTTGCACGGCTTCGTGGAAATCGCCGCCGGGGAAGCCACCCCGCGAGAGCGCATCAGTCGCCTGCTGGAACTGCACGTAGAATTGCGCGCAGCCGTGATCCGGGGCGAAGGCGTGCCTGTTGCCACACTGTCCGAAGTGCGCACGCTGGACGAGGAATTTCGCGATCCGCTGATGGTGAAATATGTGGAACTGTTCCGGGCCACGCGCGCCCTGTGGGGAGATGACGAGCCGCGTCACAAGCCTTTGCTGACGGCGCGTGCCCACCTGCTGCTGGAAACGATCTACTGGCTGCCCGTCTGGCTGGCGCGCTATCCGATTGACGAGTTTTCCCGTGTGCATCGCCACCTGTTCGACCTGTTCGACAAGGGATTTGCGATGCCGGACGCACGATGGTCCCCCTCTCGCCTGCCGCCCGATGCCGATGGTGAGCCACTGGATGACGAGGCGCGTGGTTCGCCCAACTTCCTGGGCGTGGCCACCCGGCTCATCAATGAAAGCGGGTATCGCGGCGCGTCGGTTGTAAGGATTGTAGACGAGCTGAAAGTCACCAAGGGCAGTTTCTACCATCACCTGGAAGCCAAGGACGAACTGGTTCTGGAGTGTTTCCGCCGAACGTTCCGCCGCATTTCGGAAGTGCAGCGAAGCGCCGCCCAGGCGGGATCAAGCCAGTGGGAGCATATCGAGGCATCGATGGCGTATCTGATGGATTTGCAATTCGAGGGAGAATTTCCGCTTACGCGCACCTCTGCCCTGCAGGCCCTGCCTTTCGATGTGCGTTACGAAGTCGTCGAACGGTCCGATCGCACCGCCCTGCGATATGGCAACACGCTGATCGAAGGTGCGCAGGAAGGGTCTATCCGGGTGGTCGATCCCAATGTTGCAAGCCAGACTATCGCCGCGATGCTGAACTCGGCCTATGATCTTCGCAACTGGGCAGCGCAGATGGACCGTGACACCGCCATCAGGCTGTATTCTTCCTGCCTTACGCGCGGCATGTTTGCCGATCCTGAAACTATCCTGGACCCCGCCTGATGTTGACCGCTGCAGACCGCGAGCGCATTCTGGCGCTGGAGGGAGCAGCCAATTTCCGCGATTTCGGCGGGTATCGCACCTCTGCTGGCGGGCGTGTGAAGCGGGGAATGCTGTTCCGGTCCAACCGATTGTCGCAATTGACGGGTGCCGACATTGCTACCCTCGATGCTACCGGCATCGCCACCATCTTCGATTTGCGCTCTCCAAGAGAGATTGAGGCCGACCCCACGGCGTGGCAATCGGCCCATCTTGGGTTTCACACCTGGCCACCGGGGCACAAGCGCAGGCTGGTGGACATGGCGCTGGAATATCCGCGCGATGCCGATGGCGCGGCGCAGCTGATGCTGGATTTCTATGCGGAGTTGCCGCGCACGCTGGGCCATGCCTTTGGCGATATCATTGCCCGTGTAGCGGGCGGGGCGGTGCCCTGCGTGATGCATTGTTCTGCCGGCAAGGATCGCACCGGCATGGCTGCTGCATTGCTGCTGCTGGCACTTGGTGTGCCGCGTGAAACCGTGCTGGACGATTACGCCCTGACTGACAGGATCGCCGCGAGCGAGGATGACATGGCGCGCTCCTTGTTCACCGGACGCGATGGCGGGGCCAAGGCGCGCGGTGCGATGCGCGATGCATTCTCTGAAGAGGCGATCGCTGTGATGCGGTCTGCCCGGCCACAGTTTCTGGAATCCGCCCTAGGCGGGATTGACGGCGAATACGGCTCCTTGAACCAATATTTCCAATCCATCGGTGTCGACAACGCCATGCGCGAACAACTTGCGGAGATGCTTGTCGAACCGTCCTGACTTTTTCGACGGAGAATTTGCGATGAAAGCCCTGCTATCTACCGCCCCCGGCGGCCCGGACACCCTGGAACTTACCGAAATTGATGTGCCGGCGCCCGGCAAGGGTGAACTGGCCGTGCGCGTGCTGGCCTGCGCAATCAATTACCCCGATGTCCTGATCATAGAGGATAAATACCAGATGCGCCCGCCGCGTCCCTTCTCCCCCGGCGCTGAAATCGCGGGCGAAGTAGCCGCCGTGGGTGAAGGCGTTGAGGGATGGAGCGCCGGAGATCGCCTGATCGCCGTCACCGGCTTTGGCGGGCTGGCGCAGCATATGGCCGTGGACGCCGCCCGCGCCTTCCCTCTGCCCGAAGGTGCCGATCCGGCAGAAGGTTCGGCGTTGCTGATGACCTATGCCACCACCATCCACGCGCTGAAGGATCGCGGCGAATTGGGCGAGGGCCAGACCCTGCTGGTTTTGGGCGCAGCCGGAGGTGTGGGACTGGCCGCGGTGGAGATTGGCAAGGCGATGGGCGCCCGCGTCATCGCCGCTGTATCGAGCGAGGAAAAGGCCGAGGCTGCAAGGGCTGCCGGCGCTGATGCCACGATGATTTATGGCCGCGCGCCTTTCGACAAGGAGCAGAGCAAGGCGCTGTCTGCTGCATTCAAGGACGCCGTCGGTCCGGGCGGGGCAGACGTTATCTATGATCCGGTGGGGGGAAATTACTGCGAACCCGCACTGCGCAGCATCGCCTGGGAAGGGCGTTATCTCGTAGTCGGTTTTCCTGCCGGCATTCCCAAATTGCCCCTCAACCTGACGCTGCTGAAAAGCTGCGACGTGCGCGGGGTGTTCTGGGGCGGCTTTGTCATGCGCGATCCGAAGCGCAATGCAGCGCATGTGGAGCAGCTTATGCACTGGTGGCAGGACGGGACGATCAAACCGCGGATCGACTGCACCTACCCCCTTGAACGCGGCGGCGACGCCATCCGACGGCTGGCCGATCGCAAGGCTATGGGAAAGGTGGTGGTCACGATGGGCTGACCATACTTTCCATTCGGCTATTGTCCCGCCACAGGCGCAACGGTGCATTCCGTGTTTTCAGAAAACGCGATTCGCCGTTGCCACATGGCCCGCGTTCGGGAATGATGCGGTTCTCGAATCGCCTCATGGAGAGAGTATGCGAAATCGGTTCACCGAAATGTTCGGCGTCGACCATCCGATCATGATGGGCGGCATGCAGTGGGTGGGACGCGCCCCACTTGTCGCTGCCGTGGCGGAGGCTGGCGCGCTGGGCGTGCTGACCGCGCTGACGCAGGCGACGCCGGAAGGTCTGACGAAGGAAATCGCCGCCACGCGGGAGCGGACGGACAAGCCTTTTGGCGTCAACCTCACCATCCTGCCCACCATGAAGCCGCCGCCCTATGCCGAATACCGGCAGGCTATTATCGAGGCAGGTATCACCATCGTGGAAACCGCTGGCCACAAGCCGCAGGAACATGTGGACGACTTCAAGGCGAACGGCGTCAAGGTCATCCATAAATGCACCGCCGTGCGCCATGCCCTGTCAGCGCAGCGCATGGGCGTGGACGTGATTTCCATCGACGGCTTCGAATGCGCGGGCCATCCGGGGGAGGACGATATCGGCGGCCTGATCCTGATACCCGCCGCTGCCGATGCGCTGGATATTCCGATCATCGCCAGCGGCGGCATTGCCGATGGTCGCGGCCTTGTTGCTGCCCTGGCCCTGGGCGCGGAGGGCGTGAATATGGGCACGCGCTTTCTCGCCA
>JBASBA010000103.1:0-7420 GCA_049650885.1 Alteraurantiacibacter sp.
GTTCTGGACGAAGTGTTCGATTCGCTGGACGCCAGCGACAAGCAGATAAGCTGGGCAGAGCGCGCGAACTACAATCTCGATCGGATGCTGATCCACGGCGGTCGCCGCTCTGCCGAGATGGTGGAAGCGGCCGAAATGCTGCGTGCAATGGGCACTTCGGCTTCGATGAGCGACCAGACAACCGCCTGGCACGAAATTCTCGGCAATCTTGATCTGGCACCGCCACCAAAGACACTTTCTGCTAAACTCAAGGCGATCCGGGCACACTCGGACTTCAAGGGAGAGAACTAGTCATGTCGCTCATTATCGATTGTCATGGCCATTACACCGTCCTGCCCAAAGGGCACGATGCTTGGCGCGAGGAACAGAAGAAAGCCTTTAACGAAGGCACCACGCCTCCGCCCTACCCCGATATCTCGGATGACGAGATTCGCCAGACCATTGAGGACAATCAGCTTCGCCTGATCAAGGAGCGCGGCGCGGATTTCACCATTTTCTCCCCCCGCGCCAGTGCAATGGCGCCCCACGTGGGCGATCAGGCCGTGGCCAGCGAATGGGCGCGGCGTTGCAACGATCTGATCTACCGCGTGACGCAGCTTTTTCCCGATACCTTCATCGGTGGCTGCATGCTGCCGCAAAGCCCCAAATCGGACATGTCGGAAAGCGTAAAGGAATTGCGCCGCTGTGTTGAGGAGCTGAACTTCGTCGTCTGCAACCTCAACCCCGATCCCGGAGGCGGCCATTTCACCCATCCCCCGCTTACCGATGAATACTGGTTCCCCATATACGAGACGATGTGCGAGCTTGGCGTGCCCGCGATGATCCACGTCTCCGGCAGCTGCAACCCGTCGATGCATGCGACCGGCGGCTATTACCTTGCCGCCGATACGGTGGCCTTCATGCAATTGCTGGAAGGCGACCTGTTCAGCCGCTTCCCGGAACTGAAGCTGATTATCCCGCATGGCGGCGGCGCAGTACCCTATCACTGGGGCCGCTACCGTGGCCTTGCCGATATGCTGAAGCAACCGGATATCGAACACCATCTGATGAACAATGTGTTCTTCGACACCTGCGTGTATCACCAGCCCGGTGTCGATCTGCTGGCTGACGTCATCGCCAACAAGAACATCCTGTTCGGCAGCGAGATGGTGGGCGCGGTGCGCGGCATCGATCCGCAGACCGGCCATTATTTCGACGATACCAAGCGGTATGTCGACGCGCTGGATATCTCTGCCGAGGAGAAGCACATGATTTTCGAGGGTAATGCCCGCAAGGTCTACTCGCGGCTGGACGCAATTCTGAAGGATCGGGGATTGTAATGGACGACACACCCGCCGTTGCCCACGGTTTCGCGAAATGCGACAATCCAGAGCGATATATCCAGCAACTCGTCAAGCATTGGGGGCACAAGCACGCCACCACCTATGACGAGGGAGATGGCATGGGCACGTTCCCCTTCTCCGACCTGGAAAGCGCCGTGATGGTGGCACGCCCCGACGGCATCGCCATCACGCTGACCACCGCCGAGCAGGACCGGAACGAGCATATGCGCGGCGTGATAGAGCGGCACATCGACCGCTTTGCCTTTCGCGAGGCACCACTGGCATACGAATGGAAAGACACACTGGGAGCCTGACATGACAAAACAGAAGAAAGAGCGGATCAACATCCACGAATACCTTGCCGAGATGGAAGACATTCCCGGCACCCGCGTGTTCACCGCGCAGCGTGCCCGCAAGGGATACCATCTGAACCAGTTCGCGATGAGCCTGATGAAGGCGGAAAACCGCGAACGTTTCCTTGCAGACGAGAAAGCCTATCTGGACGAGTGGGACGTTACCGACGATGCCAAGAAGGCAGTGATGGCCCGCGATTACAACGCGATGATCGATTGCGGCGGCAACATCTACTACCTTGCAAAGCTGTTCAGCACCGACAAGAAAAGCTTCCAGTTCGCCGCCGGTTCGATGACCGGGATGAGCCAGGAAGACTATGCAAAAATGATGCTGGCGGGCGGTCGTTCGCCCGAAGGCCAGCGCTCCATCAAGGGGAAGTACTGATATGGCCCGCGTTACAACAGGCATCACCTCCAGCCACATCCCCGCGCTTGGCGCCGCCATCGAGACTGGCAAGCATTGCGATGAATACTGGGGCCCCGTGTTCGATGGTTACAAGGCCATCAGGGACTGGATCGGCAAGCCGGAAAACATGCCCGATGTGGTTGTGCTGGTCTATAACGACCATGCCTCGGCTTTCGATCAAAACATCATCCCGACCTTTGCCATTGGCTGCGCAGAGATTTTCAAACCGGCCGACGAAGGATGGGGGCCGCGCCCCGTGCCCGACGTGGTTGGCCATCCCGATCTTGCCTGGCACATCGCGCAAAGCCTGATCCTCGATGATTTCGACATGTGCATCATGAACGATATGGACGTCGATCACGGCTGCACTATCCCGCTCACCATGATGTTTGGCGATCCTGAGCAGTGGCCGTGCAAGGTCATTCCACTGCCGGTGAATGTCGTAACCTATCCGCCCCCCTCGGGCGCGCGTTGCTTTGCTCTTGGTGACAGCATCAAGGCCGCGATCGAAAGTTTTCCGGAAGACCTGAACGTGCACGTATGGGGCACGGGCGGCATGAGCCACCAGTTGCAGGGGCCGCGCGCGGGCCTGATCAACAAGGAATTCGATCTCGATTTCATCGACAAGCTGATCAACGATCCCGAACTGCTGAGCCAGAAACCGCATATCGAATATCTGCGCGACGCAGGAAGCGAAGGCATTGAACTGGTGATGTGGTTGATCATGCGCGGCGCGCTGGGCGACAAGGTGCGCGACCTGTATAATTTTTACCACATTCCGGCATCCAACACTGCGCTTGGCGCGCTGATCCTTCAGCCGGAGGAAACGGCAGGAGAGCCGCTTGATCCGCGCCGGGTGCTGAGCGGTGGATCATTCGCCGAAGCCTGATGAATACATGGGGCACCTGCGGAACAATGGCCGCTGGTGCCCTTTGTTTATGTGAACACACTTGCAACTCTCGATAGGGAGAAACCCATGAAAATCGCACTCGCCGGTGGCGGCGCCTTTGGTGAAAAACATCTCGACGGCCTGAAGAACATCGACGGCGTCGAAGTCGTCAGCCTGGTTGGCCGCACGCAGGACAAGACGCAGGCAATGGCCGATAAATACGGCATCGCCCAAGCCACCACCAATTACGAAGAAATGCTGGAGAACGATGCGGTCGATGCCGTGATCCTCTGCACCCCAACCCAGATGCACGCCGATCAGGCGATCAAGGCGATGGATGCGGGCAAGCATGTCGAGGTGGAAATCCCGATGGCCGACAGTTGGGCCGATGCAAAGGCCGTTGATGCCAAGCAGAAGGAAACGGGCCTTGTCTGCATGGCGGGGCACACCCGCCGCTTCAACCCCAGCCACCAGTATGTGAAGGACCGCATAGACGCGGGCGAATTCAACATCCTTTCCATGGACGTTGAAACATTCTTCTTCCGCCGCGAGAACAAGAACGCCAAGGGCGAGGCGCGCAGCTGGACAGACCACCTGCTTTGGCACCATTCCGCCCACACCATTGACATCTTTCAGTACATGACCGGTGCAAAGGTGGTGAAGGCCAACATTCTCCAAGGGCCGCAGCACCCCGATCTGGGCATCGCGATGGACCAGTCCATCCAGATGAAGACCGACAAGGGCCAGATCCTGACGCTGGCGCTGTCGTTCAACAATGACGGGCCGCTTGGCACCTTCTTCCGCTATATCGGTGACACCGCGACCTACATCGCACGTTACGATGATCTGGTGGACGGACGCGAGGAAGCCATCGACCTATCCGGCGTGGATGTGCCCTCAACCAACGGCATCGAATTGCAGGACCGTGAATTCATTTCCGCCATCCGTGAAGGGCGTGAGCCCAACAGCTCCGTCGCGCAGGTACTGGATTGCTACCGCGTGATCGGCGAACTGGCCGAGAGCCTGGAACAGCAGGACGGCTGGTCATAATGGCGGCATTGGCAAAGCGTAAACTTGCAGGGCGTGCAGTCCATCCCGTCGGGCTGGGCTGCATGAACCTGTCGTGGGCCTATGGCACGCCGCCCGATCATGACACCACGGTAAAGCTGCTGAACCAGGCGCTTGATCTTGGTTACGATCACCTCGACACCGCCAATATCTATGGCGGCGGCGATAATGAGGAACTGCTGGCGGATGCCGTGATGCACCGTCGGGACGAGTTCCTGCTGGCAAGCAAGTGCGGCATCGTGGTGGACGGCGCAAATCGCGGCGTTTCCTGCGCGCCAGACGGCATCGCGGAAAATCTCGACAAGAGCCTGCAACGCCTGAAGACCGATCACATCGATGTCTTCTACATGCATCGTTTCGATCCCAAAGTACCGATCGCCGATAGTGTGGGCGCCATGGTGCGCGCGATGGAAGCGGGCAAGATCGGCGCCTATGGCGTGTCCGAATGGAATGCCGCGCATATTCGCGAGGCCCACGCTGTCCATCCCGTGGCCGCCGTGCAGCCCGAATATTCACTGTGGACCCGCAATGTGGAGCTTGGCGTGGCCGACACCTGCAAGGAACTGGGCATTTCCCTCGTTGGCTTCAGCAGCACCGGGCGCGGTGCCTTTGGTGGAGTGCTGCGCGATCCGGCCACGCTTGAGGATAGCGACCTGCGCACCAAGATGCCGCGGTTCAACGCCGAAAACTGGCCGAAAAACCTTGCTGTGATTCAGCAGCTTGAGGCGTTGGCGAAAGACGTGGGCGTTGCGCCGGCCCAGCTCGCCAATCGCTGGGTACTGGAACAGGGTGATAATTGTCACGTGATCCCCGGCACCACCAGTATCGCGCATATGGAAGAAAACTTCCACGCGGCCACCGTCGACATTCCGGCAGACGCGATTGCGAAGGCTGGCGAAATCGTGAACCACCAGTCGGTTTACGGCCACCGGTATCACGATGCGATCCGCCCGACGATCGACACAGAGGAATTTGAGGACGCGTAAGATGACGGACCTACGGGCGCAGATCGGATATTGCGAACGCACCAGGAAGCGCCCGTATTTCTACGCCAACGCGCACGCGAAGGACTTCGTCCCGCTTGCGCCCGAATACGTCAAATAACTGATGCGCGCGAGCGCGATTGCTCGCTAGACACCGAAGGCTTTACTTTGGTTGAGCATGCCAGTGCGCTGACGGATTTTGAAGATCTGGACGCGGTGAAACGCGTCCATTCAGGCGAAATCACGGATCTGCTCACCGCATTGACCGGATGTGACCATGTGGCGATGGCACCGATTGGCATCCTGCGATTCTCTGAACGGGCAGGTACGAACGCCAACTACGACAACTCGCATCCAGCGCGGTTCGTGCATGTCGATATGGCGAGAGATGCTGCCGCCTCTGCCCGCGCGCAATCCGCGCCCGAAGATCGAGAGTTAATCCGCAGCGCGCAATACAATGTCTGGCGGGTTCTCAGCGATCCTCCGCAAGACGTGCCACTGGGTCTGTGTGACTTTACCAGCATCGCCCACGGCGATCTGCTGCCCTGCCAAGCGATTTTCGATCCGCTGAACGGGTCGCCCGAGTGGGGATTTCCCAACTACCTGCTACAATACAATCAGGCACATCGCTGGTTCTATTAGTCTGATATGCATCACGGGGTGGCCTTGGTGTTCAAGACCAGCGAGAGCGATCCATTGCGGGCGCAGTTGATGCCGCATGGCGCGTTTGACAACCCGTCCGCACCGCCAGACGCGCCCCCGCGCATCAGCCTTGAAATGCGCGGCACCGCCTACTGGTTAGCCTGAAGAAAAAAGGCCACGCGATCAAAAGATTGCGTGGCCCAGTTTCTGAAGTGCCATCATCACTCCACGTCAGCTGTCGCCATTCTCATTCACTGCGCCGATGGCCAGCTGTATGCGCTGGGCAACGACAGGGTCGGACTGTGCGGCGACGCTAATGGCGTTATAGGTTTCAGGGTCCAGCTCGTGTTCGGCCAGGATACCTTCAGCCTGGGTTTGTCGGTCTGCGGCGTCCGGCGTCTGACTTGGGTCGATCTCTCTGATTTTCATCGCAGCGCCGACGAACGCGGTGATCTCTTCATCGGTGAAGTTACTGGCGACTTCACTGGCTGGCACTGCCGGATCTGCCGCAGCAGGTTGCGCTGCTTGATCCTCCATATGGGCCGGGTCCAGCTCATGCGAAGCGTCCTGCGCGGACACGCCCACAGCGGCCAGCAGCACGGCGGCGGATGCAAGTGTCTTAAGTGTCTTCATGTCATTAATCCTTCCAAGCGTTCATCACGCCCCCGACAATGGGCTGCGACGAAAGCTTGGGATCTGCAATCTCGCTGGCGCTGGGAAGGCCGCAGAAACGGATGGAAAGAGCAATTTGTGTGCCACGCACGACGAGCCGACGAGGCTTCGCGTCACGAACTGAAACGGCGCACCGCAGCCTGCCGCCACGGTGCGCCGTTTCATCGTTCAGCAGGTCGGACATCCCGGCCCGGAACGAATGTCGTCAAAGAGACTCGGAGTACATTTCCAACAGTTCAGCCCACGCACGCTCAGCTTCAGCTTCGTTGTAAACCGGGCTGTCGAGCACGGTCCAGCCGTGATCTCCGGCGTAGACCTCAACGTCAACCTCTGCCGCAGCATTTTCAGCAGCGGCGCGCAGCGCAGTCTTGGCGTCGGGGTTCTCGGCATCGTCATCCTGAGCAATGGCGATCAGCGCCTGAGCATCGGCGGCCATATCGCCCAGCAGGTTGACGGGCGCCAGTGCGCCATCACCCACCAGGCCGCCACCGTGGAAGCTGCCAGCCGCCTTCACCCGCGCCGGTACGGCTGCCGCTGCAAGGATCGTCCATGAACCGGTCATACAGTAGCCCTGGTTGCCGATGCCGCGGGTGGAATCCACCGCATCCTGCGCATCCAGCCAGGCAACCACCGCGCGCGCGGTTTCCTGCACGGCTGCGGGCGTGTTCGCCTCCCGCCAGGGTGTGACCTTGTTCCAGCCATCATTGTTGCGCCAGTCGTCGAAATCCTCGAACTGCTGGCCTGCCACGCTGCGATAATAGGGATTGGCCACAAGCACGGCATAGCCAGCCGCCGCCAGCCGGCGCCCCATCTGCACCTTGGCCGGACGCAGCCCGGCAATGTCGGGCCACAGGATCACCGCTGGATGAGAACCGCTGGCCGGATGGATGAACACGCCATCGAACGTGCCACCCGGCGCGGCAAAGGTGACGGTGTTTTCCATCAGTCCATCGGCTGAAACGGTCCCTTCCGCCATTGGTGCGCACGCGGCCACAGCGCCTGCCCCGGCCAGCACGCCAAACTGGCGGCGGTTGACTGATCCCATTTTCGCAAGCTGTTCCTGGTCACACATAACTGGCCGTCCT
>JBASBA010000104.1:0-9935 GCA_049650885.1 Alteraurantiacibacter sp.
ACCCCCGATCGCCGAACAGTGCCGTGCCTACGCGAATATGCGTTGCACCCAGCATGATGGCGGTGGGATAATCGCCGCTCATCCCCATTGAGCGGCCATCCAGCCCGTGATCATCGGCAATCTTGGCCAGCAGCGCGAAATAGGGTGAAGCCTCGATACCCAGCGGCGGCACGCACATCAGGCCAGCCACCGGAATATCCGCGCCGCGCGCCTGCTCCAGCAAATTGGGCAGATCCGCGATGGCACAGCCGCCCTTCTGCTCCTCCTCGCCGATATCGACCTGGATGAAGCAGGGAACTAGTCGGCCCATCTTGTCGAACGCCTTGCCCAGCGACTTCACCAGCGATGGCCGGTCAAGCGAATGAATACAGTCGAACAACTGGGCGGCATCCTCCGCCTTGTTCGATTGCAACTGCCCGACGAGGTGGAGTTTTGTTTCGGGGAACTGCTCTTTCAGAGCGGGCCATTTTTCCTGCGCCTCCTGAACACGATTTTCCCCGTAAACGCGCTGCCCGGCTTCAAGCAACGGATGGATCTCGTCTGGCGGATGCGTCTTGCTGACGGCTACCAGCGTCACGTCTTCAGGCTTGCGGCGGGCGATCTTGCAGGCCTTGTCGATTTCGGCCTGCACTTGCGCCAGGCGGTCTGTAGCGTTTTGGATCATGCTGGCGCTATAGCGTGCGCATGACGGCTTTCCAGTCCCTCCCCCGCCTATGGCTGCTTTCGGACGAGCGGAACGACCAAGTCCTCGCCGCGCGACTTGCCAGTTTTCAAGAGCCGGCGGGCTTCGTCTACCGTCATTATCACCTGCCGCCGGAAGCGCGGCTGGCGCGTTTCAACGCACTATCGGCCATTGCGCGATCCGCAGGGCATCTCGTGATCCTGGCAGACAGCACGCTGACCGCGCGCGAATGGGGAGCGGACGGTGTCTATGGCTCGCCGCTATCCGTTTACCCAACCCGCGCCGATCAACTTACCATCGCCACTGCCCATGATATGCGGGAAATAGCGCAGGCGAACCGAATAAATGCGGATGCCGTCATGCTGTCTCCCGTCTTTCCCACGCGCTCCCACCCCGGTGGAAAGGTTCTGGGCCCGGCCCGGTTTCGGGTGCTGGCACGATTTGCACAAATGCCGGTTATCGCGCTGGGCGGAATGAATGCGGACAATGCGCGGCAACTGAACCGGGGCCGCTGGGCGGCAATTGACGGATTGAGCGGATGACCCGGATCTTGCACTTCCAACAAACAATTTGACCCCCGAGTCCCGCTGTGGGATTCTGAGAGGTGGGACGCATCGCAAGGGGACAGACCATGGCCAGCAGGGCCGCAAAACAGAACGCGGACTGGCGTGCCGCATTTCGCCGCTCGCTTGCGCGCAGTGCGCAGCTTGCAGGCGCCGTGCTGCTGTTCGCGTTCACAATCTTCCTTGCCCTCGCGCTGCTCAGCTACAGCCAGACCGATCCCTCGCTTTCCACGGCTGCCGGCAGCACGATCGACAACTGGATGGGCGCGACAGGCGCGTTCATGGCGGATCTGGCGCTGACCGGCTTCGGCTGGGTTTCCGTGCTGTTCCTGCCGCTGGCCTATGTCTTTGCGCGAAAGCTGTGGCGCGATGCCGATGAGGAAGAGCATTGGGGCGGCGCATGGTGGCGCGCGGTTGCTATTTTGCTTGCGGCGATGGTGCTGCTGTCCACCGCGATATCGCTGATAACCGATCCACGCGAACATAGCTGGCCTGCCGGTTTTGGCGGGCTGGCAGGAATGCTGGGTGCTGGCGGGCTGGAGGCCTTGGCAGGCTTGTTGCCGGAAGGTGGCCGCTTCTGGGGTATCCTCGTCGGTGGGCTTGCCTGCCTTGGTGGCGGCGCTTTACTGGCGGGCCGCGTTTTCGCGGTGGATTGGGCCAGCCTGCTTACCTTGCCCGATTGGGCTGGCAAGCTGCCGCGCCTTGCCGCTCCGGCTAATCCGTTCAAGCCTGAGGCACCAAAACGGTCAACACAGCGCCGCGCGAGAAGCGTCGAGACCGAAAATGGCGAAAGCGCGGACGGTGCGGCTTCGTTTGCAGACCGTCGGCCAGTGGAAATTGCCGACCCCGTCGCGCCGCCGCGCCGCGCAAAGCCTTCTGCCAAGACGCAGCAGAAAGACATGTTCGCCGATTACGAACTGCCAAGCCTCGATCTGCTTGAGGAAGGCGAGGTCAATCAGGCACCGCCGCTGGATAAGCTGGCGCTGGAACGCAATGCGCGCCTGCTGGAAACCGTGCTCGACGATTTCAACGTGAAAGGCGAGATCACGGCGGTGAAGACCGGCCCCGTCGTTACCATGTACGAGCTGGAGCCTGCGCCCGGCATCAAGGCCAGCCGCGTTGTCGGGCTGGCCGAAGATATCGCCCGCAACATGAGCGCAATCAGCGCGCGCGTGGCACCAATTCCGGGCAAGACGGTGATGGGTATCGAATTGCCCAACGCCAACCGCCAGACCGTGAACTTCAAGGAATTGTGCGAGAGCGAGGCCTTCGTCGATTCCAAGGGCAATCTGCCCATCATCCTGGGCAAGGGCATTTCGGGCGATCCCATCGTCGCCGATCTTGCCGCGATGCCGCATCTGCTGGTGGCGGGCACCACGGGTTCAGGTAAATCGGTTGGCCTCAACGCCATCCTGCTCAGCCTGTTGTACAAGTTTACACCGGCAGAGTGCCGCCTGATCCTGATCGATCCCAAGGTGTTGGAGCTTAAAAGCTACGACGATATTCCGCACCTTCTTGCTCCGGTGGTTACTGAACCGCACAAATCCGTCCGCTCCCTGAAGTGGGCGGTGGAGGAGATGGAGAAGCGCTATCGCATGATGAGCGAAATCGGCGCGCGCAACCTGCACGGCTACAACGAGCGAGTGGCCGCCGCTGCTGCCAAGGGCACACCGCTGAAACGCACCGTGCAGACAGGCTACGATCCCGAAACCGGCGAGGCTATCGTGGAAGAGGCGGAGCTGGATTACGAAGTACTACCGCAGATCGTGCTGATCGTGGACGAACTGGCCGATCTGATGGTGGTGATCGGCAAGGAAATCGAGGTGCTTATCCAGCGTCTTTCGCAAAAGAGCCGCGCTGCCGGTATTCACCTGATCATGGCCACGCAGCGCCCCTCGGTCGATGTGATCACCGGCGTCATCAAGGCCAACCTGCCCACCCGCATCAGCTTCAACGTCACCAGCCGCATCGACAGCCGCACCATCCTGGGCGAACAAGGTGCGGAACAATTGCTGGGCAAGGGCGACATGCTGTTCAAGCCCAATACCGGCGCGATCAAGCGTGTGCATGGCCCCTTCGTCAGCGACGAGGAGGTGGAGAAGGTGGCCGATCACTGGCGCAAGCAGGGTGAGCCGGCCTATATCGATTCCGTGACAGAGGAGCCGGAGGACGGCGGACTTTCCTTCGATGACGAGGTGACCGCGTCCGACAACCCGGAAGAACGCAAATATCGCGAGGCTTGCCAGTTCGTGATCGAGAACCAGAAAGCTTCCGGTTCATGGCTGCAGCGGCAGATGGGTGTCGGCTACAACACCGCCGCCAAACTGATCGAGCGAATGGAGAGCGAAGGGCTTGTCGGCCCCGCCAATCACGTGGGTCGCCGCGAGATTTTCCGCGATCGGGATGGCAATCCGCTTTAAGCAGGTTCGCGCTCTTTTTGAATTGTTCCATATCGGTTTGCCTCGGTAGGCTCATCCGCATTCCGCCGCGGGCAAATCTTGCCAATTACAGTTAGCAAATCCTAAACCTTTGGCTGCGTATTTCCCCGGATATGACGGGAACACCAGCTTTTACCGCCGCACGGCGTCTGCTCGCCTTGATCGTTGCGATTCTCTCGACCGGGATGTTCACCACTGCTGGGCACGCACAAGATGACGCAGGCAAATTGCAGCTGGACCCGTTCGCCCGTGTTGAACTGGGCGTGGTCACGTCCGAGAGCAGCGACCGTGACGAAGAGCTTATCATCGTGGGCGATGGCGCTTACCTGCGCGGGCAGCTGGGCCTGGAACTTGGCGATGACAGCACGACGTTCCGCATCGAGGCAGACCGCATTCAGGTTGAACGGTTCGGCAATGCCACGGGCCGGGACCGGTATGACCGTGATCGCTTCACCCTGTCCGTTGAACAGGAGTTGGACGATGCCTGGGAAGTCCGCGTCCGAGGCCGCGTTTACGATGATCTGGTCACCGTGGAAAGCAGCGACACCGATGAGGTGCAGGGCGCGGTCCGCATCGAATACGAACCCGTATTGGCGCACCGTTTCCGTGCGGAAGTAACCTGGCGAGACCGCGAATATAATGATGATGACGGGCCAGGCGGCATGCCATCCACCGGCGAAGGCTTGCGCGTCGATCTGGATTACCGCCACCGCCTGGGCCGCTATAACTACATCAATGTGGACCTGCGCGCCGAAGAAATAGAATCGGACAATGCACTGCGCAGCTATAGCCGCCAATCCGCCGGTGTCAGCTACACCCACCCGATTACGCCGGACCTGCGCGTGCGGCCGGCCGTGGAACTGCGACACACCAAGTTCGAAGGCCGCATGACCCCGACTGGCGCACCGCGCGACGATACGCAGTTCGTACCCGAGATCGAGTTCCTGTGGTGGCCGGATAACTGGCGTATCGAGGCCGAGGCAAAGTACATCTTCGGCACATCCAATGATCCGCTGCGCAAGCGCGAGGGATACCGGCTGAGCCTTTCGGTCGCATATGTTTTCTAGGCCGATATCCCTTTTAAAGCTGGCGTATGAACGCGCCACGCCGCAGGTTCGCCGTCCGGCGTACATGGGCATGGCCGTGTGCGGCATTATCGGCATACTGGCCCTGTGGGGCATGTCGAACACGCGCAACCCCCTGTCCATGCCATCGGCGTTGGGCGGGATTGCGGTTTCACAGGCCATCTGGGGGCTAAAGCCTTCCAACCTGCTGATGGTGCTGCCCATCGGCAGTTTCCTGGTGGTGCTGGCGCGCAGCTTTATCGGCATGAAGGCGTTTGGCCTGTTCACCCCCATGCTGATTGCGCTGGCGTTCTTGCAGATCGGCCCGATCTTCGGCCCCATCGTGCTCGGCACGGCGGTGGGTATCGGCATGGTCGTGGCACCATCGCTTTTGAAATTGCGCATGACCCGTGTCGGCTTTCTCGGGGTGCTGATTTCGCTGGTGGTGTTCGTGCTGGCCGCCTTGCAGGGCATTCTCGACACCAATCTGCAGGTTGATGCCATGCCCGTTGTCGTCACCGCCCTGGTGGTGGAGCGCTGGTGGCGCCAGTGGGAGAAGGATGGCTATTTCGAAGCAGCGCATATCGCCTTCAACACCTTGATGCTGGCGCTGGTAATCCAGTTTGTGATGGTGAGTGAAATCGCCTTGCGGCTGATCGAGGTATCGCCGCTGCTGCTGCCTGGTTTCGCGGCCGTCGCCATTACCGTCCTTGGCCGTTATCGGGGGCTGCGCATGACGGAAATCGGGCGGTTCTTCCCGATCTGGTATGAAGGCTGGCGGCGCAAGATGGGATGGGACGAAGTCATCCCGGAAGACGCTATCGACGAAGTGCTGGCCGCGCGCGCATCCATCGACGATGAAGACCGTTCGGAGAAATTCGCACCGGAATCGGCGTTTGCCCAGACTATCAAGCCTACCGTTGGCATGGAGATAGAGCCGGACTTCATAGTTCCATCCGCGCCCATGCCCGACGGCAAATCTCCCGATCCTGTGCGCGTGGACGACGAGACCGATGCCGATACCGGCGATACGGAAGCCGACAATCGCCTCACCCAGAACGACTGGGATCGTATCCGCGCAGAACTGCGGCAGAAGGACCTCTCACAAGACAATGCCCTTCCACTTGCTGAAACGCCGTTCACGGCAGGAACACGCTCTCTCGGAGAAGCCGAAGGCGGAGGCCTCTCCGCATTTTTCGCACAGCGCACGCCGGGGCGGATCATCGACCCCGCCCTCCTCACCTTCCTGCGTTCCGATGGACGACATTCTGGGGATCAATCTGCGCAACGCGATTATCGCGAAATACAACAAGCGGGTGGCGATCGAGCGGGCACGCGACAAGGTCGCGGCAAAAGTGGCGCTGGTGGAACACGGGGTCACAACCACGGGAACGATCGCCGTCATCTCAGGCTATGGTCAGCTTAGCAGCTTCAAGCCGCAAATCCTGCTTCCTGACAGCTGGTGCATCAAACCGGCGCGCGGATCACAAGGCGATGGCATCCTGCTGGCGGTGCGCCGCCACAAGGACCATTGGGCCAAGGGTTCGGGCACACCCATCACCATTGATGATGTAGAAAACCATGTCCGCAAGATCGTGGACGGGCAATTTTCCGGCGATGCCGCATCGGACGATGCAGCGCTGATCGAACCGCTGATCCGGGCCGACCCTAGCTTCGCATCGCTGGTGGACGATGGCCTGCCCGACGTGCGCGTGATCTGCCTTGGCAGCAATCCGATCATGGCAATGGCCCGCTTCCCCACCAACCAGTCAGACGGGAAGGCAAACTTGCACCAGGGCGGCATCGGCGCGGGCGTGGACATGGAAAGCGGCGTCTTGTTCCGTGCCAAACAGGGCAAGAAGGTGCTGGAATTCCATCCGGACACCGGCAGGCGACTGATCGGTTTCCGCATCCCGCATTGGAAAAAGGTGCTGGAAATCGCGGCGAAAAGCGGCCCTGCCGTGGGACTGGGATATTGCGGCGTCGATATCGTGCACGACATCGATGAGGGGCCGATGGTGATCGAGGTGAATGCACACCCCGGTATCGAGATACAGAACACCACCATGCAGGGCTTGCGGGGCAAGATGCTGGAGCTGGGCGAGGATTGCTGACGCGCGGCGCGAGACCGCTCACCCATTGACCCTGATGACTTGATCGCCTATATCGCCTTCATCGCCGGATAGCTTCGAGCAAGGTGTGCCTTACGCGGGGGCACTACCCAGGAAGGAAGATCCGGCATCTGCGTGAGATAAAACGAATCAAGGCTGCTGTGGCAGCACCCCCTGTGGTGCGCCTTCATGCGGCCTTTCGTGCGTATGCCCCTTTTGCGGGTTTCGCTGCCGTCTCACGCCTATCCGCTCAGACACAATTTTTTCGGCACGGGCATTCGCCCTGCCTACACGCGAAGAAGAGGCCTCGGCTTTCATATGGCAACCAATTCCGTTCCGGCGAATACCGGCACCAAGAAAAAGCGCATCCGCAAGATTTTCGGCGACGCCCACGAAGTGGTGCAGATGCCGAACCTGATCGAGGTTCAGCGCGAAAGCTACGAGCAGTTCCTGCGTTCCGATCCTTCGATCGGCTACGTTTCCGGCCTTGAAAAGACGCTCCGCAGCGTCTTCCCGATCCGCGATTTCGCGGGCACGGCAGAGCTGGACTTCGTGCATTACGTGCTGGAAGATCCGAAATACGACACGACCGAGTGTCGACAGCGTGGCATCACCTATGCCGCACCGATGAAAGTGACGTTGCGCCTGATCGTTTTTGAGGTCGACCAGGAAACCGAAACCCGCTCCGTGCTCGATATCAAGGAGCAGGACGTTTACATGGGCGACATGCCCCTGATGACGGGCAACGGCACCTTCCTGATCAACGGTACAGAGCGTGTGATCGTGTCGCAGATGCACCGTTCGCCGGGCGTGCTGTTCGATCATGACCGTGGCAAGACGCACTCTTCGGGCAAGTTCCTGTTCGCCGCCCGCGTGATCCCGTATCGCGGTTCGTGGCTGGATTTTGAATTTGACGCCAAGGACATCGTGAACGTGCGTATTGACCGCAAGCGCAAGCTGCCGGTCACCTCGCTCCTTTACTCACTGGGCCTCGACAGCGAGGGTATCCTTGAGCATTTCTACGACACGGTAGCCTGGAAGCGCGGCAAGGACGGCTGGGAAATTCCCTTCGTTGCCGAAGCATGGCGCGGTTCTAAGCCCGCCTTCGCGCTGGTGGACGCCAAGACCGGTGAGGAAGTCTTCCCCGCCGGCCAGAAGGTTTCGCCGCGCGCCGCCAACAAGGCGGAGAAGGACGGCCTTGAAAAGCTGCTGATCCCGACCGAGGAAATTTTTGGCCGCTACGCCAGCGTCGATCTGATCGACGAGAAGACCGGCCGCATCTACATCGAGGCTGGCGACGAAGTTTCGCCAGAGAACCTCGAAAAGCTGGATGGTGCCGGCATCGACCAGCTCGATCTGCTGGATATCGACCACGTCAGCACGGGCGCCTGGATCCGCAATACGCTGGAAGTCGACAAGGCTGAGAACCGCGAAGAAGGCCTTGAGGCAATCTACAAGGTCATGCGTCCCGGCGAACCGCCAACCAAGGAAACCGCCGAAGCCCTGTTCGAAGGCCTGTTCTTCGATGGCGAGCGTTACGATCTTTCCGCCGTGGGCCGCGTGAAGCTGAACATGCGTCTTGAACTGGACGCAGAAGACACCGTCACCACGCTGCGCAAGGAAGATATCCTCGCCGTGGTGAAGGAACTTGTCGACCTGAAGGACGGTAAGGGCGACGTTGACGATATCGACAATCTCGGCAACCGCCGCGTGCGTTCGGTGGGTGAGCTGCTGGAAAACCAGTACCGCGTCGGCCTGCTGCGCATGGAGCGCGCCGTGAAGGAGCGTATGAGCAGCGTCGATGTATCCACCGTGATGCCGAACGACCTTATCAACGCCAAGCCTGCCGTGGCTGCCGTGCGCGAATTCTTCGGCTCCAGCCAGCTTTCGCAGTTCATGGACCAGACCAATCCGCTTTCCGAAGTCACCCACAAGCGCCGCGTGTCTGCCCTGGGCCCCGGCGGTCTGACGCGTGAGCGTGCCGGTTTCGAAGTCCGCGACGTTCACCCGACCCACTACGGCCGTATCTGCCCGATTGAAACGCCGGAAGGCCCGAACATCGGTCTGATCAACTCGCTTTCCACCTTTGCCCGCGTGAACAAGTATGGCTTCATCGAGACGCCCTACCGCTCCGTGAAGGATGGCAAGGTCTCCAGCGAGGTAAACTACCTCTCCGCAATGGAAGAACAGAAGCATACCGTGGCACAGGCTTCGGCTGCCCTGGATGCTGACGGCAAGTTTACGGAAGAGCTCGTCTCCACCCGCGAGAACGGCGAATTCGCGATGAGCCCGAACGAGAACGTCACGCTGATGGACGTCTCGCCCAAGCAGCTCGTCTCGGTCGCCGCATCGCTAATCCCGTTCCTGGAAAACGATGACGCCAACCGCGCATTGATGGGATCGAACATGCAGCGTCAGGCCGTGCCGCTGGTAAAGGCCGAAGCGCCTTTCGTCGGCACCGGCATGGAAGAAACCGTGGCCCGCGATTCCGGCGCCGCTATTTCCGCCAAGCGTGGCGGCATTGTCGATCAGGTCGACGCCGGCCGTATCGTGATCCGCGCCTCGGGCGAGGTGGACGCCACCAACCCCGGCGTGGATATCTACACGCTGCAAAAGTTCCAGCGCTCCAACCAGAACACCTGCGTTAACCAGCGTCCGCTGGTGAAGGTTGGTGAAAACGTGATGGCCGGCGATATCATCGCAGACGGTCCCTCCACGGATCTGGGTGAACTGGCGCTGGGCAAGAATGCGCTCGTCGCCTTCATGCCCTGGAACGGCTACAACTACGAGGATAGCATCCTCATCTCCGAGCGTATCGTGAAGGACGACGTCTTCACCTCGATCCATATCGAGGAATTCGAAGTCATGGCTCGCGATACCAAGCTTGGCCCTGAAGACATTACGCGCGACATTCCCAACGTCGGCGAGGAAGCCCTGCGCAGCCTCGACGAGGCGGGTATCGTTTACATCGGTGCAGAAGTGCATCCGGGTGACATTCTGGCAGGCAAGATCACGCCAAAGGGTGAAAGCCCGATGACGCCGGAAGAAAAACTTCTGCGCGCCATCTTCGGTGAAAA
>JBASBA010000105.1:0-1597 GCA_049650885.1 Alteraurantiacibacter sp.
TCGCGATTGGATGGCGGTCGGCCCAGCCATTCGTGCTGGTCTCCCGAACGGATGATCTCGCGATAGCCGCGCGCAAACGACAGCATCGCCATCACCGCAAATTCTGCGACCTGCCCTGCCGCCAATCCGGCACCGCAGGTCAGCTTCACACCGCGTTCCTTCAGATCTGCCAATGGCATCCAGTCCACCCCGGCATAGGCGGAATTGAGCCATTGCAGCCCTTGCGCGCTGGCTATTGCTTCCAGTGCCGGCGGCTTCACATGCAGATCAAACCACCCGATCTGCGCTTCGGGAGCGAAGGCGAGAAGATCTGCCTCATCATCCCACCATGCAGCGTGTATCCAGTCGGGCAGGCTGCCTTCCAGTCGTTTCCGCATCCAGCCGGGAAGAACCGCGCGGGTCACAATGCCCACTCCCAACCCAACGGATCGCCGTCCATCACTTCCACGCCTTTCGCGGCAAGTTCATCGCGGATCGCGTCGGACGTGGCAAAGTTCTTCTGTGAGCGCGCATCCTTGCGGCGGGCAAGTGCGTCCTCGATTTCCTGCTCAGTAATTTGCGCGTCCTTAGGGCGAATGCGGAGGTCCTCCCGATGAAGGTTAAGAAGGTCTAATCCAAGCATTTCATCAAACTTTGAAATAGCTTCTATTTTCGTATTTGGATTGCGCATTTTAGAAAGCATCGCTTCGAGATGGCCAAGTGCTCTCGCAGTGTTTAGATCGTTGTACATCTCTTTTGCTGCTTGTTCCGGAATGATATTTTCCACATCTTCGACAGCGCTTGGATCAGCAGCCGCACGTAATTTCTCGACGGCCATCACCATGCGCTTCAACCGGGTCAGCGCAGCGCCCAGCCCTTCCCAGCTGAACTCCAGCTCACTGCGGTAATGCGCCTGGAGGCACATCATGCGGTAGGCCAGTGGGTGATAACCTTTGTCGATCAGCAATTGCAGCCGCAGAAATTCGCCCGAAGACTTGCTCATCTTGCCGCTGCGCTCGACAAGGAAGTTGTTGTGCATCCAGATATTGGCGCCCGAATGCGATGCCACGTCAAGCGAGCCGCAGCCGCAGAAAGCCTGGTTCTGCGCGATCTCGTTGGGATGGTGGATTTCGCGATGATCGATGCCGCCGGTATGGATATCGAACGGGAAACCCAGTAGTTTCTCGCCCATGACAGAGCATTCGAGATGCCAGCCGGGAGCGCCCTTGCCCCACGGAGAATCCCATTCCATCTGCCGCGTTTCGCCCGCCGGGGTCTTGCGCCAGATAGCAAAGTCGGCAGCGTTTCTCTTGCCTTCCACGGTTTCGATCCGGCCTTCGCCTCCCTCTGTCACCGCACGCGCCAGCCGCCCGTAATCGGCAACCGTGGAGACATCGAAATAAAGGCCGCCTTCCAGTTCGTAGCAATGCTTGTCCGCGATCCCTTCAGCGAATGCCAGCATCTCGTCGATGTAGTCCGTCGCGACGGACCAATGCGCGGGCTGGCGAATGTTCAGCGCTTTCACGTCAGCCCAGTAAGCCTGAGTATAATGCTGCGCGATATCCCAGATGGACTGCGCGCGCTCCGCCGCCATCTTCTCCATCTTGTCCTCGCCCGC
>JBASBA010000106.1:0-6770 GCA_049650885.1 Alteraurantiacibacter sp.
GCCCGATAGCGCTGCAGCAGCGACAAGTGTCAGGGTGAAACGCATCATTATTCCTCCGGCAGAGCCCAGACGATCAGAGCTTCATCGTTTCGTGGTCCATCGGGTCCCATCTGCGGCGGACCAAAGCCCGAACCGGCGGAAACGACCGCGATATACTGCCGCCCGTCAGACCCGCGATAGCTCATCGGGATGGTGTTGGCGGCGTAATCGAGTCTTTCTTCCCACACGATTTCGCCCGTTGCAGAATCGAAGGCGCGAAAGATACCATCCGAAGTCGCGCCAATGAAAACCAGGCCACCTGCGGTCACCATCGGGCCGCCAAAAGTGTTGTTTGAGCCTGTGTCCTGCTTCTCCTCCCCCAGTTCAGGCGTGGTGCCCAGGCGCGTTGCCCATGCAACATCGCCGGTGTTTGCATCGACCGCGATCGTCGGCCCCAAGGAGGACGGATGCAGGGAAGGGACATTTGCGCCCCGTCATCGCCGGTAAAGCTGGCGGAGAAGGACGAATAGGCACCAGGCCCCGTAAGGCTGCCGCGATCAAAGCGCTGCGAACTGGCCGCAGTGCCACGGCCGTAATTGCCATCGGGATCGCGCTCCAGTTCACCCTTGGTGATGGAGGTGAGATAGGCGCGGCGCGCTTCGGGCGTGTCCCCCGGAACCAGCCCTTCCGGCGGGGCGAGGAAGATGACGCCGGTGTTCCAGCGCCCGATGTTCCGCGTGTAGTTTACATCATCCAGATAGGCCGACGGCGGCTGCATGGCGGGAATGTAGACAAGGCCTGTCTGCGGCGAATAGCTCATCGGGTGATAGGCGTGTGCGCCTATGCCACTGGGGGTTACGAGATAGGGCGCATCGGCATAGCGCGCTTCAGGAATTTCCACGGGACGGCCCGTTTCAAGGTCGATCCGCTCTGCCCAGTTCTGCATCGCGTAAGGTTCTGCGCTGATCAGCGATCCATCGCGGCGATCAATCACGTAGAAAAATGCATTCTTGGGTGCCTGCATCACCACTGGAACGGTTTCGCCACCCACCTCCATCTCGGCCAGCGTCATCTGCTGGGTGGCGGTGTAATCCCAGGTTTCACCGGGGTTCAGCTGGTAGTGCCAGTTGTAGGCTCCGGTTTCGGGATCGAGCGAGAGTATGGATGAAAGAAAAAGATTGTCGCCCTTACCATTGCTGCGCGCGCGGTGGTTCCAGGGGGAGCCATTGCCCACGCCCACCAGCAGTTGATCAAGCTGCGCATCATAGACGATGGAATCCCACACGGTGCCGCCACCGCCCATTTCCCACCACTTGCCATTCCAGGTGTCGGTTGCAAACTTGGCAAAAACCGCGTCTGACGCCGCGCCATCGCGGCCGTCTGCGGGGTTTCCGGGCACGGTGTAGAACCGCCAGGCCTGTTGGCCGGTCTCGGCATCATAGGCACCAAGGTAGCCGCGCACGCCCAGTTCCGCGCCGGAATTTCCGATGATGACCTTGCCTTTCACCATGCGAGGGGCGCTGGTGATTGTGTAAGGCTGCGACTGGTCCACTGTTACTACGTCCCACACCTTCTGCCCGGTCGCGGCATCCAGGGCCACAAGGCGGCCGTCGATCGTGCCGACGAAAACCCGGCCTTCCCAGACGGCAACACCGCGGTTCACCACATCGCAACAGGCGTGTGCGCCCTTCGCGCCGTCAACCTGCGGATCATAGAACCAAAGCTGTTCGCCCGTGGCGGCATCCAACGCCATCACCTTTGACCAGGCGGTGGAGACATACATCACGCCATCCACCACGATGGGCGTGGCCTCCTGTCCGCGATTGGTGTCGAACTCTACCGTATAGGCCACGCTGAGACGATCGATATTGGCGGTGTCGATCTGCGTCAGCGGGCTAAAGCGATCTTCGCTCCAGGTGCGACCATGCGCCATCCAGTTGTCGGGGTCACTGTCGGCTTCCAGCATCCGTTCGTGCGTCACATTGCCTGCGCCAAGGCTGCTTGCCTGCAAACCGCCCGTGGCAGTGACGGACAGGGAAAGACCGGCAACGGCCAGAGCGGTAACAAGACGCCTTGCGTTCATCGACAAATCTCTCCCCGATGCGCGCCTGTTCGCGGCGCGTCATCAATCCGGCGGGAAGGCTATGGGCAAAACGCGTCCGAGTCCATCGGGCAAAGTCAATTTGTCGATTGCGGAATGGGATTCTGATCCGGACCGATCGGGATAACGACATCAGCTCTTGATGGGATTTCATCCAGCATGTGGCGTGTCAGCCGCTCGTAATGAGAGCAGAATCTTTCCAGCGCGGCATCGTCCATCGTCTCGGTCGCGTGCGGATTGGCGGCGCGAAGTTTTTCTTCCTGCAAGGCGCGATTGCGGCGCACTGCATCGAAATTTTCTACTTTCAGCATTACCAGCAGATCGATCTGATCGAACAGTCGGGCGTAATCTTCCGTCAGCCAGTGGTTCACCAGCTTGCGCCAGGTGCCGTCAGCATCCTCATCGCGCTCCAGCGCGTTGAGCGGCGCGGCCAGCGCGGCGGCATCCTGTGGCCTTGCGCCGACGCACCAGCCTTCCAGCAGCAGAACGTCTACCGGGCCGGTCACCGTCGTGCCATTGGCGGCGCGGTCGTCCGTCGCCTTGTCGAAGCGGGGCAGCTCCAGGGCGCGGCCTGCCAGCATATCCTCGATAATGCCAAGGCCCAGCGACACCGCATGAGTGCCGGGCACGCCGCGCGTTGCGAACAGGGGGTGGACTTCCTTTGCCAGTGTCCGCCGTTCTGCCCTGGTCAGATAGAGGTCGTCCAGCGACAGCGTGATTGCGCGGACCTGGCGACGCGCCAGCAACACCTCCAGAAATTTGCACAGGGTGCTTTTGCCAGAACCCTGCGCACCGTTGATCCCGATCACCAGAGGAGCGCGGCTTGCGGGCAGGCGGGCGATGCGGGTGGCCAGCGGCTTCCAGTGATCCTCCACTACCTTCGCATAGTTTTCGGGTAGCCCCTCGGCGGCGATCAGATCGGTAAGGGGATCGCTCACGTTACCGCATCTGGCAGCGGTTCGCCGCTGGCAAAGGCCGCCATGTTCGCGAGCGCGCGCATTCCCATTGCCTCTCTCGTCTCGGCATTCGCGCTGCCCAGATGTGGCAGCAGGACGATATTCTCCAGACCAAGCAGTGCGCCTGGCACTTGTGGTTCTTCAGGATAGACATCCAGTCCCGCCCCGGCGAGATGGCCGGATTTAAGGGCGCTTGCCAGGGCATCATGATCCACCACGCCGCCGCGCGCAGTGTTGATGAGGTAGCTGCCGGGTTTCATCATTGCCAGCGCCTCTGCATCGATCAGCCTGTCCGTGCCTTCACCGCCCGGCACATGCAGGGAAACGAAATCCGACCGGGCCAGCAGATCGGGAAGGGCAGTGCAGAATTGCGCGTCCAGCGCATCAGCCTCCGGCTTGGGACTGCGCGCATAATATGCGATTTTCATGCCGAAGCCGTGATGGGCGCGGGCAGCTGTTGTCTGGCCGATCCTGCCAAAGCCCACGATGCCCAGAACCTTCCCCTTCAGCGCGCTGCCGACAAGATGGGTGGGGCGCCAACCGGCCCAGTTGCCGCTGCGCAAATCACGCTCCCCCTCGCCAGCGCGGCGCGCCGCCATCAGCATCAGGGTAAGGGCAAGATCGGCGGTGGCATCCGTCAGCACTCCGGGCGTGTTGGTAACGGCAATGCCCTTTGCGGAGGCGGCCGTGCGATCGATATGATCGAAACCGACGCCGTAATTGGCGATCAGCTTTACCCGTTCCCCTCCGCCGATTACACCGGCATCGATCCTGTCCGATACGGTGGGGGCCAGAACATCGAACGTGCCCATGGCCTCGGCAAGGTCCGACTGGCTCAGCGGCTGGTCGCTTTGGTTGAAGACTACGTCGAAACGCTCACCCAGCGCGCGTTCGACCTTGTCCGGCCAGCGGCGGGTTACAAGAATGCGCATAGACTCAGCCTCGCCTGTTGATCATCTTGGTTTCCGCCTGTGTCGAGGCAGGGCCGGTATTACGCTTGTAAATTCCGCCCTTGCCGGAATCACGCACGAACAGATCCGGATCGCCCTCGCGCTGTTCCAGGCCGAAGATCGGGAATAGGCCGGAATGGTTGCCAAGCCCATCGTATAGGTCGCAAACGCGCTGATACCAGGGCCGTAGCGGATCGTCATCCGCCAGCGCCGGTGTCTGCGCCAGAGATGCCAGCCAAAGGAAGCCGCCCATGATGCGATAGTCTGCATAATTCGGGGTGCTGCCACCAAGAAAGTCGGCCTCGCACAGGGCCAGTCGCAACGGCTCCAGATTGGCGGAGATGCCGGCCAGTCGACCTTCGCGTCCGGCCTGAAGATCTTCCAGCTTGCTGCCCATCATCGCCTCGCGAGAGTGGGTGACATAATCCTTGTCATGCTCGAGACACACATCGCGATAATCGGCGCAATAGCTGCGCATCCACGGGCCAACCGCCGCGCCCCAGAACCAGGTGTCCAGCGCCTTGAGCATCACGGCCACGCTTTCATGCGGTATCAGCGGCGGCGCATCGGGATAGGTTTCGTCCAGATATTCGACAATGCCCCAGCTATCGAGCACCCAATTGCCATCATCGACAATCGCGGGCAGTCGCTCCGTCCTGCCCCCGGTGCGATCCATGATACCGGTAAAGCCACCATCCACGATATCCAGCTCCAGCCCCTTGTGCATCACCGCGAACTTGGTGGCCCACACGAAGGGGCTGATCGTCGCCCCGGTTGAGACCTGCAAATCGTAGAACGTCACGCTTTTGCCAGCCATTGAACTCTCTCCCTATCCCATGAAGCTGGCTTGCTACTCGCATTTCAGACAGAGTCAAAGTCGGAAGCTGGCGCAGCGTCAGGCCAGTTTGGCTTCCTCCAGTTTCACCAATTGCCACAGCGTTTCCATTACCGGCGCAGCAACACCGGCATTCTTCGCCGAAGTGACGATGGCACCGGCGATGGCATCCACCTCGGTCCGTCTGCCAGCATGGATATCCTGCAGCATAGATGGCTCGTGATCGGCATGGTCCTTCATGCTGACCTCGGTAAGATCATAGATGGGTTGTCCGTCCAGCATGATGCCATTGGCGTGGGCGGCTGCGATACCTTCCGCCACTGCGGTAAGGATCATGGCGCGCGATTGTTCATTCTGTCCCAGAAAACCGGGCGTGCGGCGGGTGAGGGCGCACAAGGGGTTCATCACTGCGTTGAATATCGCCTTGGACCAGATGACTCCGTGAATGGCGGGGTCCAGCACCGTCTCCAGCCCGCCTTCGGTCAGCATGTCGGCGGCCTGCCGGGCCATTGCAGTATCGGTGCCAAATGCCGGGTAAAGCTTGGAATAGCCATCGCCGTGGCTGCGGATATGGCCCGGCCCGACGAGATCGCTGGGCAACATGCTGGCACCCACGATCACCCGATCATCGGATGCAAAACCCGCCAGCCGGCGATCATTGCCAAGCCCGTTCTGCAAACTGAGGAGATGCGTTTGATTGCCGATGCCCGCAGAAATCCCCTCCAGCGCGGCAGTGGTGTGGAAAGTCTTGGTGAACACCAGAACAAGATCGGCCAGAGTGTCGATCTCGGCGGGCAGCGCGGCGCGAACGGGCAGGGTTTGCGTGCCGCTGCGCAGATCAACTGTCAGGCCATGCTTGTTGATCGCGTCGACGTGGCGCTTGTTCACATCAACCAGCGTTACCTTTGCGCCGGCGCGGTGGAAGGCCGCGCCGAACAGGCAGCCCATTGCGCCCGATCCCAGAACGATGACCTTCACGTGATATCTCCCAGCAGGTGCGGACCCAGCGCCAGCAGCATCCGTGTGTCGATGCCGATGCCGTGTGAGCGGAAATCCGCGATAACCTGCGGAAAATTGGCCAGCTTCACGCGGTGGACGGTGATGTCCTCGCTATCGGTTCCGCCACCTTCGGAGGTTTTGGTCAAACCCGTTGCCTTCAGCAATGTGAAACTCTCGCTCACCATTCCGGGGCTAGAGAAAAACTCGCCGCAATCCTGCCAGTGCCTGGCGGTATAGCCGGTTTCCTCCTCCAGCTCGCGCTTGGCGGCGGTCAGGGGGTCTTCACCTTCTTCGCCGTCGTCATCGCCGATCAGGCCAGCGGGCAATTCAAGACAGCGCTGGCCAAGGGCGACGCGATACTGCTCCACCAGCAAGATCTCGCCATCTTCCACCGCCAGGATCACGGCCGCGCGAATGGCACCTGTGCGGCTGGCGTATTCCCACTTGCCGCGTGTTTTCGCGACGATCCATTTGCCTTCCCAGGCAATCTCCTCAGGCTGATTTTGGTCCGGAATGCTCATGACAGGCAGGGCTATCGGAGGCTTACAGTTCGATCAAGCGATCCGGCAATTCGTTCACATCGTCATCGCGGCGCGGGAAGTGGGGGGACAGCACTTGCCCCACGTCGCGCACGCCAGCGGCGATGCCTTCCGCGATGCAGCCCTTGCGGATTTCCACCAGCATATCGGCCATCGCTTCGCCCCACACCTCCGGCTCCACCTTCTCGTGAATCGGCTCGTCCGCGACGATTTCCGCGCGGTGTTCGCGCATGGACAGATACAACAACACGCCGGTGCGGCCATGCGTGCGGCCATCGGCGCCCACCTTGAAATGGCGGATCGCGCGCTCCCTTACGCGCTGTTGCTTCACAGGGGCGGGGACGAGGGCGAAACGGATGGCAGGCACAAGCAGGATCAGCCACGTCGCCACGAAAGCGATCAGGCCAAGGG
>JBASBA010000107.1:0-19866 GCA_049650885.1 Alteraurantiacibacter sp.
GCGCAAGGCCTCGCTCCAGCTGTCGCTGATCGCCGTGAAATATGGGTCGGTGGCCTCGATACGTCGCTCGTGCTTCGGCTCGAACCCATCGCGTTCGATTACCATCAGGTCCAGCGGCAAACCCACCGAGAGATTCGCTTTCAACGTGGAGTCGAAGCTCACCATCATCAGTTTCACCGCATCCTCGAAGCTCATGTTCCGATCATAGCCGCGAATGATGATCGGCCGACCGTACTTGGTCTCGCCAATCTGGAAGAAGGGTGTGTCGAAGCTCGCCTCGATGAAATTGCCCTCGGGGTAGATCATGAACAGGCGCGGTTCCATGCCCTTGATCTGGCCTGCAAGGATGATTGAGGCGGTGAAGCGCCCCTTGCCGCGATGGCCGTTATCGTCCTGCGTCTCGGCAATCACCTCGCGCAGCAGCTTGCCCGTTTCACTCGCCACCTGAAACATGGTGGACAGTTCCATCAGCGAATTTTGCCGCTCCGAAGGTGCCTTCGTCCGCTCTTCCAGACGACTGATCACTGCCTGTGTGGTGGCAAGATTGCCTGCCGTCATAAGTGTGATGATCCGCTCACCCGGCACGTTCCAGTGAAACATCTTGCGGAATACCGAGATATTATCGACGCCCGAATTGGTGCGCGTGTCGCTCATGAGAACGAGGCCCTTGTCGAGCACCATTCCTATACAATAAGTCATTGTTGCTGCTGTTCTTCCATTTGCTGTTCCACGGCGAGATCGACCGTAAGGTCTTCTGTCACCGCGCCGAAACTGATGCCCGTGATAGGCGCCGCATCGCGATAATCACGACCGGTTGCCACACGCACGTAGCGTGGATCGGGACTAATTCCATTGGAAATATCGAAACCTACCCAGCCAAGTCCCTGCACATAGGCTTCTGCCCAGGCGTGGCTGGCTTCCTGGTCTATCCGGTCGTTCATCATCAGATATCCGCTGACATAACGAGCCGGAATATCGAGCGAACGGGCTGCGGCGATGAAAATATGGGCGTGGTCCTGGCAGACGCCCATTCCAGCGGTCACGGCCTCTTCGCCGGTCGTGGCAACGCCGGTGCTGCCGGTGCCATAGGTCACGTGCTCGCGAATAACCTCGGAAAGATTATGCAGCGTGCCAACCATGCCGTCATCGCTACGCTCAACCTGGGCGATCAGCGCCTTGATCTTCGGGCCTGGGCGCGTGAGATCAGTCTGGCTGAGGAAGGACCACAACGGCAAATGGCCTGCGTGCTGGCCGATCACACCGGCATGATCCTGCGTGTCGACCTTGCCGGAGCACGAGACGACCACTTCGGTAACGCCCTCGTCCACGGACACCAGTGTCACGTGGTTGAAATTCTGATCATCGTAGGTCAGCTGCTCGTGCGCACCTTCGAAGTTCATGTTCCACTCCACGATCTTCTGCCCCTGCGTTTCCTTGGGGGTCAGGCGCAGACGCTGAATGCCGTGCGCCACTGGGGATGCAAAGCGGTAGCGTGTGGTATGGCGAATAGAGAGGCGCATAGTGTTTTCCCGTCAGGAGACGAAGCGATAGTCTTCGGAAATGGCGCCAGCCAGCGCCTGGTTGTCGGCGATGAATTCCAGCAGGAACTGGTGCAATCCCTGGTCAAAGATGTCTTCCACCTTCTTGCCAGTCATGCGCATGTCGGCTTCCCGCATCGCGGAATGGCAGATGCCCTCCTCCCCGTGGATCTGCGCTAGCTCGGCAAGGTTATTCCGCATGGCGGAATAGCAGAACACCAGACTACGCGGGAAACGCCCGTCAAGGATCAGGAAGTCTGCAATCGAGCGTGCATCCATCCGTCCGGCATTCAGCCAGCGATATGCACGTTCTGCCGAAAGGGAGCGCAGGACATTGTCCCACTGCCCTGTATCCAGCGGTGTGCCGACATAGGACAGCGACGGCAGCAGAAGGTAATACTTCACGTCCAGAATACGCGAGGTATTGTCTGCGCGCTCAAGAAAAGTGCCGAGCCGTGAAAAGGCGTAAGTCTCGTTGCGTAGCATGGAACCGTGCGAAGCGCCGCGTGCCAGAGTGCTGCCGCGACGGATCGCGCCCAGCGCCATGTTCAGGTTGTAATTGCGCACCGGCCTTGCCAGCAGATCGCGCATCGTCATCCAGCCTTCGTTGACGGCTTCCCAGACCTCTCCCGTAATTGCAGAGCGGCAGGCACGCGCATTGGTGCGTGCGCCCTCCACCATTGAAAATACGCTCTCGGAGTTTTCCTTGGACCGCAGAACGAAGTCGCACACATGCGCGCCATCGTAATCGTCATAGTGCTTTTCATAAGCTTGGCGATGGCCAAGCGTGGTGAGAATGGATTTCCATTCCTGGTCCGCCATATCCTGTCCGCGGGTCAACGCCATGCGCTGTCCGGCGGCCAACAGGCGAGCAGTGTTTTCCGCCCGCTCAAGATAACGGTACATCCAGAAAATTCGGTGGGCGACACGTCCCAGCATTACAGTTTTTCTCCAGCCAGCATCAGTCTTCCAGCACCCAACTATCCTTGGTTCCGCCGCCCTGACTGGAATTTACCACCAGCGAGCCTTTCTTCAGCGCAACGCGGGTAAGCCCGCCCGGAGTGATATCCACGCCCTCGGGGGAGCAAAGCACGAATGGTCGCAGATCGACATGGCGCGGCGCCAGCCCGCTCTTGGTAAAAATTGGGCAGGTCGAAAGCGCCAGGGTAGGCTGCGCGATATAGTTTTCAGGCCGCGCTTCCAGCTTGGCACGAAATTCCTTCAGCTCCTTTTTCGAGGAGGTGGGGCCGATCAGCATACCATAACCGCCGGAACCGTGGACTTCCTTCACCACCAGTTCCGCCAGATTATCCAGCACGTATTTCAGCGAGTCCGGATCGGCGCAGCGGAATGTTTCGACATTGGGAAGCAACGGTTTCTCACCCGTGTAGAACTCGACGATTTCCGGCATGAAGGAATAAATCGCCTTGTCGTCCGCCACGCCGGTGCCCGGCGCATTGGCAATGGTGACATTGCCCGCGCGGTAAACATCCATCACGCCTGGAATACCCAGCACGCTGTCACGGTTGAACGTCAGCGGATCGAGATAGTCATCGTCCACGCGGCGATAGATTACATCTACCGGGCGAAAACCCACCGTGGTGCGCATATGCACCTTGCCGCCGACAACGCGCAGGTCGCTGCCTTCCACAAGTTCCGCACCCATCTGGTCTGCCAGGAATGCGTGCTCGTAATAGGCGGAATTGAAGATACCCGGCGTCAGCACGGCGATGCTGGGCTTGTCGCCAGCATCTTCCGGCGCGCAGGCGGCAAGGCTTTTCGCCAGCCGTCGCGGATAATCGGAAACGTCTGCCACCTTTACCTTGCTGAACAGTTCGGGAAACATGTTCATCATGGTTTCGCGGTTTTCCAGCATATAGGAGACGCCGCTTGGCGTACGGGCATTGTCTTCCAGTACCATGAAATCGTCTGGTCCGGTACGGACAAGGTCGATACCCACGATATGGGTGTAGACACCGCCGGGCGGGGTAAGACCCACCATTTCAGCCAGCCACGCCGCATTATCGCGGAACAGGCGTTCTGGCAGTCGGCCCGACCGGATAATTTCCTGGCGGTGATACAGATCGTGCATGAAGGCGTTCAATGCCCTCACCCGCTGTTCGATGCCGCGTGAAAGACGACGCCATTCGCCGCCGGATATGATGCGGGGCACCATATCGAAAGGGATCAGCCGTTCCTCGGCATCTTCCTCTCCGTAAACATTGAATGTGATACCGGTCTTGCGAAAGAAACTCTCCGCCTCGAACGCCTTGCGACGCATCCAGCCTGCGTCCTGGCCACCCAGCCACTCGTCATAACCACGATAAGCCTCTCGCACTGTCCCGTCAGGCTTGTGCATTTCGTCGAATTTGGCCGGCTCAGTCGCGGTCACTCAAGTCCCCTTGCTATGCTGGTGTCAGCTTTCCTCACACATGTTGCATGCGCGAAGCCCGTACATAAGCAAAGCCTGATTAGCGTTTCAGTTCCTCGACAAGCGCGAGGATCGACTCGTCAGAGTAGCAAAAGCCCATGTGTGTGCAGCGCAAGGCCACGGCGCGATCACGCTCGGTGGGAAGGCCGCAAGCACTGCGGCGAGAGATCGCTCCATCACGCGGGCTCCAGAATGCGACAGTCTCGACCGGCGGCTTTTCAGCCACGTTCGCCTTTACCGGCGGCTCCTCCACATGATGGCCCACCACTGCCTGGTATATGCGCCACATGTTGTTTGAATAGGGCGTATGGCTGAATGGCGTACCCATGGTGATAACCTTCGCAACGCAGTGCGGCTCCATCTTTGCCACTTCGCGCGCAAAGATACCGCCAAGGCTCCAGCCGATCAGCACGACATTCTGGCCATACCGCTCTTTTACGGAGCATACGCGCTGTGCCAGCTGCTCAAAATTCTCTGGTGAAGGGCCATAGTTGGAACCCAGCCCCCACCGCTTTACCGTGTGGCCAGCCCGTTCAAGCTCCTTTGCCATCCGCCGCATGCTCTGCGGGTTGGCAGCGAAACCTGGAAGCAGGATTATGGCGCGCGAATTTTCCGCCTTTTCTATCGGCAGAGGTGGCTTGAAAAGCCGGAAGGCAGGCGCAAAAAGCTCAGCGAATTCCGCAGCAAAAAGGTGCAAGGGGGGCGTATGGGCATCGGGCGGGGCCGTGCCTCTCAGCAGTTCAAGACGGCGATGGATCGCATGGCCGGTGCCGCGAAAGGCAGCAGCAATCGGGCCGGTTACCGGCGCAAGGATCGATTCGACGGACGTCATGGCTTCCAGTGTAACAGAACAGACTTGTTACACGGTGAACGGCCTGCGCGCTCAACGTATCCTGCGCCGTCCACAATACGGTGACCTGCATTGGCCCGGGCGCTGTCTTTAAACGCAGTCGCCGGTGCGCTGCGTCTGCACCTGCAGCACGATGTTGGCATCGCCGATGCCGGGGATCGGCTGGGTAAAATCCATCTCCATATCGGAAGAGGTATCGCTGGTGGTGCCAGCCATGGTGATGCGACCCTGCGGGCCTTCCTCGGCCTGGCACGTCATTGCAAGGCTGATGTCGCCGTCATTGGCATCAAGCCGTGATACCGAGCAGCTGTTGTCGGTCATCGCCGATATCCACGCCTCGCGGTCCATCGCTTCTGTCACGCAAAAGCTGCTCTGTTCCTCTGCCCCTTGCGCAAAGGCAGCCTGCAGCGCGGCCATGTCCTGCACCTGCCCGGATACCATTTTGAACGAAGCCAGATCATAGTCGATGCTGTATTCGCCCGGCTGCGGCATGATGCCGTTGTCCTGACCCTGCGCCAGCACCTCGTCCATCGACAGGGCCTCATCGGTCAGATCTTCGTCCTCGTTGTCCGAGCACGCGATAAGGGCAAATCCGGCGAGAAGCGGCAGGCAATGGATAAGGCGCATGGTAATTCCCCGTGTTCAGGCAGCTGTGTTCGAGCGACGGCGATTGTCCGTCCTCCGAGCGCAGGGGAATTACCAAGGGCATCGCGCTGTGCCAATCGCACAGCGCGAAGCGTGAGGCCGCCGTCCCATTTCAGGTCATACGGCCCGAAACATGTCTAGCCTTCATCCGTGGAGCAATCGCCAATCCTTTCGGACAGCGTTTTCATGACCATGCGCATATTCCCCTCGGCATTCGGGTTCTGCATGTCCATCGTCACCGTCATATCCTGAGAGTTTTCGCTGATGGTGCCGCCAAAAGCCATCGTGCCGGTCGCGCCCGCGCCATCGTCACACGCCATTGTGGCATCCAGCTTGTTGCCCGACACGGAAAAGTCGGTGAACTGGCACTCGTCTGAACCCTGCTGCAGGTTTTCCAGGAATTCGCGATACCCCTCGTCGGCTTCTTCCTGGGTCATGCAGAAGGTGCGTTCCTGCGTAGCACCCTGCTCCATGATGCCACGCATCATCTGCAACTCTTCGTCCGATGCGCCGGGCAGGTCCAGTTCCACCAATTCGCCACTGGTGCGGTATTCGCCGGGCTGCGGCTTTGGCAAATCCTGCGTCGCGGCTTCGATCTGTGCAGGATCGGACGGGTCCTCCACCGCGCCAGAATCGCCGCAGGCTGTCAGCGCGAGGGAAGAGGCAGCAATAAGCATCAGCTTGTAATTTTAATTCTTCACGCGCCAAGCTGGAGGTTCACTGGCAGTTGAGCAAGCAGCAATTCGATCCCATATGTGCCCGCATGGCCGAACTCATCATCAGGCGCGGACTGGAAGAACCCGATACTTCGGGCCAGTTCACCCCGCACAAACCCGCCCGACCGGAAAAATCGAAGGAGCAGAAGGCCTTCAAGCTGGTTTCTGAATACGAGCCGGCGGGCGATCAGCCCACCGCCATCGCGGAACTGGTGGGATCGGCCAAGGATGACGAGCAGACCCAGGTTCTGCTGGGCGTCACCGGCAGCGGAAAGACTTTCACCATGGCCAAGGTGATCGAGCAGTTGCAGCGCCCTGCCCTGATCCTTGCGCCCAACAAGATCCTGGCAGCGCAGCTTTACGGCGAGTTCAAGAGTTTCTTCCCGGAAAATGCGGTGGAGTATTTCGTATCCTATTACGATTACTACCAGCCCGAAGCATACGTGCCCCGGTCCGACACCTATATCGAGAAGGAATCCTCGGTAAACGAGGCGATTGACCGGATGCGCCATTCCGCCACGCGCGCCCTGCTGGAGCGGGACGACGTGCTGATCGTGGCCTCTGTTTCGTGCCTCTACGGTATCGGCTCGGTAGAAACATATTCGGCCATGATTTTTGACATCAAGGCCGGAGAAAGTGTCGATCAGCGCGAATTGATCCGCAAGCTGGTGGCCCTGCAATACAAGCGCAACGACACCGCCTTTGCCCGCGGCTGTTTCCGCGTGCGGGGAGACAATCTGGAGATCTTCCCCAGCCATCTGGAAGACACCGCCTGGCGCATCAGTTTCTTCGGTGACGATATCGAGGATATTGCCGAGTTCGATCCGCTTTCCGGCAAGAAAGGCGAAAACCTTGGCAAGGTGCGGGTGTATGCCAACAGTCACTACGTGACCCCCGGCCCGACAATGAAACAGGCCAGCGCCGCCATCAAGTTCGAGCTGACGGAGCGATTGAAGGAATTGCACGAGGAAGGCCGCCTGCTGGAAGCGCAGCGTCTGGAACAGCGCACCAATTTCGATCTCGAGATGATTGCCGCCACCGGCAGCTGCAACGGTATCGAGAATTACAGTCGCTTCCTGACCGGCCGCCTGCCCGGCGAACCGCCGCCGACACTGTTCGAGTATCTCCCCGAAAACGCCCTGCTTTTCGTGGATGAAAGCCACCAGACAGTGCCCCAGATCGGCGCGATGGCCAAGGGGGACCACCGCCGCAAGATCACACTGGCGGAATATGGCTTCCGTTTGCCCAGCTGCATCGACAACCGCCCCTTGCGCTTTAACGAGTGGGACGCAATGCGCCCGCAAACCGTGGCTGTATCCGCCACGCCGGGATCGTGGGAAATGGAGCAGACCGGCGGCGTATTTGCCGAACAGGTTATCCGCCCCACCGGCCTGATCGATCCGCCCGTGGAAATCCGCCCGGTGGAAGACCAGGTGCAGGATTGCATTGCCGAGGCCAAGGCCGTTGCACAAAAGGGCTATCGCACGCTCGTCACCACGCTGACCAAGCGGATGGCCGAAGACCTGACGGAGTTCATGCACGAACAGGGCGTTCGCGTGCGCTACATGCACTCCGATGTGGAGACGCTGGAGCGTATCGAACTGATCCGCGATCTACGCCTTGGCGTGTACGATGTGCTGATCGGTATTAACCTCTTGCGCGAAGGCCTCGACATCCCCGAATGTGGACTGGTGGCCATTCTGGATGCGGACAAGGAAGGCTTCCTGCGTTCCGAAACGTCACTGATCCAGACCATTGGGCGCGCGGCGCGTAACGTGGATGGCAAGGTGATTCTTTATGCAGACCGCATTACCGGCAGCATGGAACGCGCGATGGCGGAGACCGGGCGGCGGCGCGAAAAGCAGCGCGAATATAACGAAGAACACGGTATCACGCCCACCACAATCAAGCGTGGCATTCAGGATATCGTGGCCCATACCGCATCGCAGGACGGCGTCACCGTCGGCACCGGCGATGCCGAGGTGAACAACCTCGTCGGCCACAATCTGCGCGCCTATATCGAGGATCTGGAGAAACGGATGCGCAACGCCGCAGCGGACCTTGAGTTCGAGGAGGCGGGCCGGTTGCGCGACGAGATCCGCCGCCTGGAATCAGACGAGCTGGGTATTCCCGATCCCGAAAAGAAAGCGCCGCTTGTCGGTCGCAGCAACGAGGGCAAACCGGGCACGCGAAAGATGCGATACGGCAAGACGCAGCGCAAGTTCGGAAAATGATTGCCTGGAACCGGGAAAGCATATCTGGCAACGGCGTGCGTGATCCCCAGCCCATAACGCTGCGTGGCTTGCCTGCACGATGGTGCAATGATTAGCGAGTTAGCGATGCGTCCCACCCCCATACTTCTGCTGCTTTGCCTTGCTGCCTGCGAGCGACAATCCGCGCCCCTGCCGCAAGATGTGCAGCGCGTTCCCCTGACGCAGGACAATTCACGCCGGGTGTCGGCGGAAATATCGCCCGATACAAGCGATGCGGCCTGGACTGTTTCAGATGATGGCAGGGCGATCCGCTTTGGCAATGCAGAAGAGGAACCGTTTCTGTCGCTGGGCTGCGATATTGCCGCCACGCCGCCCGCATTCATTATCATCCGCCATGCCAAGGCCTATCCCGGTCAAAGCGCACTTTTCCCGGTGATCGGCAATGGCGTCAACAGCCGCTTCCTGGTCGATGCCGTGCTGGGTGAAACGGGCGATGGGACAAAATGGCACTGGGAAGCACGCCTGCCCGCGGATGATCCACAGCTGGAGGTGTTCTCCGGCACGCGCGACATCATCGCGACCTTGCCGGGGCGTGGCACGCTGGAAATCGACGGAGGGCGTATCGCTGGCGAATTTCTGGAATGGTGCCGCGCAGGCGGCCAGGTTGATCCGATCGAAAGTGAAACGCCGCAGGTTGATGAGGACTAGACGAGGACTAGTCCGCGCCCCTCGCAAGATCGGCCAGACTATCTGGCGTCAGGACCTGCGGCAGTTTTTCGCCTTCACCGCCGGCCGGATACCACACGTATAATGGCACGCCTGCGGCTTGCCACTCCTCCAGATAGCGCGTGATCTCCGGTTCGCGGCGCGTCCAGTCCCCCCGCATGGCGATAACGCCAGCATCCTGAAAGGCATCGCGCGTCGCATCGCGCTCTATGGCGACCTGTTCGTTCACCTTGCAGGTTAGGCACCAGTCGGCGGTAAACCACAGGAATACCGGCTGACCCGAAGCGCGCGCTTTCGCCAGCGCCTCCGGCGAATATTCCGCAGGTTCCAGCATACTTTCGCTGCTGGCCACCTGCTCCTCTGCGCGGAAAGGCAGGGACGCGGCGAAATACAGCCCCGTTATCACCGCGATGATAGCGACAAGCCTGCTGCCATTGCGGCGCGCCGTCAGAGCCACCACTGGAAGAATGGCAAGCGCCAGGGCAGCAAACGCGAAACTTGTTCCACCCAGCCGCCATGCCAGCCAAGCCAGTGCCAACGCGGTCAGCCCCATCGGAATGGCGAGAATCTTGCGGAACGTCTCCATCCATGTGCCGGGCCGCGGCAACAGGCGCCGCAGAGCAGGGATGAAGCCCAGTAGCAGGAACGGCAACGCCAGCCCCAGCCCAAGCATGGCAAACAGCAACATGGCTTGCGCCGCAGGCAGCAGCAGCGCCGCCCCCAACGCAGCGGCCATGAATGGCCCCGTGCACGGCGTTGCTACCACCGCAGCCAGCAGACCCGTAGCAAAGGCCCCGCCTTGCCCACGGGTGCGTATTGGCAAGGATGGTATCTCGAACAGTCCTGCAAGATTTGCCGTAATCAGCGCTGCCAGCACCAGCAGCACGGCAACCACCAGCGGTTCCTGCAACTGGAACGCCCAGCCAATCTGCGAACCGCCCGCGCGAAGTGCCAGCAACATCGCGCCAAGGGCGAGGCAGGCCAATATCACACCGGCGGTGTAGGCCAACCCTTCGATCCGCGCCTGCCGCTCCTCACCACCAGCGCGCGCCAGCGTGAGTGCTTTCAGGCTGAGAATGGGAAAGACGCATGGCATCAGGTTTAGCAGCAAGCCGCCCAGCAACGCACCGCCGAGCAGGACAGCCAGCGGAGTATCTACGGAGCGCGGACCAATGCGCGTGCCACCCTCCGGCACTTCTCCCCTCACGGCTTCAAAGCGCACTCCCTCGCCAGCGTTGGCGAAGGCCAGGATGCCGCGCAGTTTGTCAGGCTCCGCCCGCAACCCACCGCGCGCAATTTCGGCCACCAGCATATCGCCATCGCGGGCGAATGTTTGCACTGCGCCATAGTCGATCACGTCCTTCTGCTCGATAAAGACGTGCGGATCGGCAAGGTTCAGACTGGCAGGCAGCGGAATGGCGAGGCGCAGCCTGTCTCCCGCAATCGCAAACCGCGCAATGGCATCGATCAACGGCGGAATTGCCGCGCGATGATCGTCAAATTGTGCGGCAAGTTCCGACGTGGCCTGCGGGTATCGCAGCGTCAGCGTGGCGCGTTCTGGCACGCAAAGCCTATCCGAACAGGCCAGCCATTGGGCATCCACTGTGATGGGCACCGTGGTTGCGGCGGCCGATTGCGGCAACTCTATCGGCACAAGAACCGCGTAAGGTTCCTTGTACACGTGGTTGATCAGACCCAGCAGTTCCAGTTCCTGCGGCACCGGATATTGCGGCTCTCCCGCAGTCCAGTCGCGGGGCAGCTGCCACTCCAGCCGCATCCCCTCCCCTGCATCGCCGGGATTGGCCCAGTACCCATGCCATCCCTCCTGCGGGCGAAAACGCAGCGCCACCGTCAGGGTTTCCCCCGCAATCGGTACGTTCTCCGCCACAAGGTCCGCCGCGATATAGTTTTCGCGCTGGGCGAAGGCAGGCACAGCCATGCCTGCGGCCAGCAAGACGCCAAGGCCGAATAGATACCGGAAAAGGTTCAGGGTGCTTGCCTGCATATCGCCGGACAACTAGGAGCGGATGTCATGGCGGACAAGTTGAATCCAAGGCGCGATCTTCTCATTCTCGGCGGCGGCCTTGTCGGCATGACGCTGGCCCTTGCAGCAGCGAAGAAGGGCATTTCAAGTCACGTGGTGGACCGGGCGGACCCGGCGGAGCTGACGGCGGAGGGTTTCGACGCGCGCGCGTCCGCCATTTCCACCGCCAGCTGGAACCTGTTTAAGAACATTGGCCTTGCCGACGCGCTGGAGCCGCATGGCTGCGCGATTTCATCCATTGCCGTGACGGATGGCATGAAGCCCGGACGCATCGATTTTCAACCGGACGCACATGAAGGCACGCTGGGCCGCATGTTCGCCAACAGGCAGCTTCGCCTGTCGCTGTTCGAAGCGGCAAAGGACCAGCCGCTGATTACCTGGCATTCAAATGCCAACGTGGTGGACCGCCATCGCGGCGAGCATGGCGTCTCCGCCACGCTGGAAGGTGGCACTGTGCTGGAGGCAAGCCTGATGTGCGCTGCCGAGGGGCGCGGCTCTCCTACGCGGGAGGAAGCGGGCTTTACAATGGCGCAGTGGGATTACCGCCACCGCGCCATCATCTCAGGCCTCACCCATGAAAAACCCCATGACGGGGTGGCGTGGGAAATCTTTTATCCGGATGGCCCATTCGCCCTGCTGCCTTTGCTGGACGACGATTCTGGCCGCCACCGCTCTGCCTTGGTGTGGACAGTGGAAGAAAGCGATGCCGCAGGTGTGCTGGCGCTGGGTGACCGCGCCTTCAAGCACGAGATTGCCAAACGCATGCACGGTATTTTCGGCGACATCACCGTTCAGGGCCAGCGATCGTCATGGCCGCTGGGTTTCCAGCACACGGCGAAGATTATCGATCATCGCCTTGCGCTGGTTGGCGATGCCGCACACGGCATGCATCCGATTGCGGGCCAGGGTCTGAACCTTGGCATGCGCGATGTGGGCGCGCTGGTGGATGTACTGGCCGAAGGGCAACGCCTCGGCCTTGATCCCGGCGACGCGCAGATGCTGGCCAAATACGAAAAATGGCGCGCGATGGATTCGCTGATGGTGATGGGCGCCACCGACACGCTGACGCGCCTGTTCGGCATCCCCGGAAAGCTCGCCAGCGCCGTGCGCCGCTTCGGCATGGCTGGCGTTCAGCGCACGCCGGTTCTGAAAGACTGGTTCATGGACGAGGCCCGCGGGATGAGCGGCGATTTGCCTGAATTGTTGAAAGACTGATCTTTTTCGCCCGCGAACGGGGGCCTGGATTCTGTCTAACGCTTTTCAACCGACGGCGGCCTTGAAAAGTGATCTTACTTCACGTCTCTTGCCTTACGATCTTGTGATAGAAACGCGCTGGCAATTTGCGTTACTGTATGAAGATATGTCGCACGTTACTCACAATTTGAATCGCCTTCAGCGCGCAGGTCCAGCGCCTGACCTTTGGCACCGTCTCTCCTGAAAGAAGCAGTCAGCGCATCAAGCACGGCAAACGGATAAGCACCGGGAACCGGATATGCGAAGCCCACCAGATTGTTCTTGTTAAAACACCCTGTTGGAATGAGTTTTCATATCGTAATACTTTGAACCTGACTGCCTCCGGCCGAGGCAGCAAGGCTGCTGCCTGATAAAAGCGAGCTGATCTTGATCTCGCTAAATATCGCACGATATTTCTTATCACTGACCCATGACACTTTTGCCCATCGTTCTTCTTTTCCTGCTGATTGTCGCAGTCTTCGTTTTTCGCCATTTTGCGTTGCGGCGGAAACGCGAACGCCTGTTGGCGACGCCACTTTCTCCAGAGCAACGACAGGTTATCGCCGAACTGGTGCCGATTATTCGCGGGTTGCCGGTATCCTTGCGGCCTAAACTCGAAGGCAAGATAAACCTGTTCCTCGATCAGATCACCTTTCATGGCAATCAGGGCCTGGCAGTGACGGAGCGGATGAAGCTTTCCATCGCCGCACAGGCTTGCTTGCCGATCGTCAACAGCCCGGTCTGGTACGAGACACTGAGAACCATATTGGTCTACCCCTCGGCGTTCAGCGCGAAGCGCGACACGCATGATGGATCTGTCGTGCATGAAAGCGCAATCGGCTCACTTGGCGAAAGCTGGCAGCGCGGGCCCGTGGTCTTGTCCTGGGATCATGCGTTGCAAGGCGGGCTGGATGCAACGGACGGCCACAATGTCGTCATCCACGAGTTCGCGCACCAGCTGGACGGATTGAGCGGTCATACCAACGGTGTGCCTATCCTTCGCAAGGGACAAGGGTTTGCGGGATGGGAGAAAGCCATGCTGGACGCGTTTGATGGGCATGTAACACGGGTCGAGAGCGGACGGCCTACTCTGGTCGATGCCTATGGGGCGAAAAACCACCAGGAGTTCTTTGCAGAAGCGATTGTGACCTTCCTCGAAAAACCGCAGGCCCTGCGCCGCGAAGAGCCAGCGCTCTATAAGCAATTGGCCAAGCTACTGGCGCTGGACCCTGCACAATGGACATTCTCAGACCGCTAGACAGGATCGGCTTTCCCAACGGTGATTGCCAAACGTCTAATTCACGCCCTGTGCGCCGGGTAAAGCCGGACTTAGCTGTTGAACCTGCGCCCCTTCCGCATCATTGATGCCGCGCGGGTCCAGTACGGCCGCAGTCTCCAAGGTTTCCAGCGCGCGTTGAGCAGCAGCGAACCTTTCCGCATCACCAATCCAGCTTTCAGCTTCGATGGCATTGGGCATACCGCGCACTTCCTGCACCGCTGACTCGATCCGCCCGCTTTCCAGAAACAGGCGTGCTCGTTCCAAACGGCGTTCTGCCACGGGCGACGGGGTGTTATCGCGCCGGACGACGAATAGCGATGACAACTCACGGCCCAGCATTGTGAAAACGCCTTCACCATCAGGCGCATCGTTCAGCACAGGAGCAATCCCTTCCAGCCTTGCGGCCAACCGATCCAGCGTTACCGGATCCTGCGCTGCGTCGATAACCGTCTGCACGGCGTTGGGCCGCGATTCGCCAAAGCGCAGGCGCAACTGGTCAGCCAGATAGCCAAGCGGGGCACCGCGTTCGATAGCGCGGCGGCTGGCGAACGCGATCAGCAGGCCTTCGGCACGGGCGGCATTGCCCGCGGCGGCCTGCGACTGCATATCGAGACGGGTGAGGCGCTGCTCCATCGCGGCAACGCGGCTGTCCAGTCCGCCCTGCTGTTCCACCACCTCCTCAACGCGCTGAACCGCTTTTGCCGCTGCGGCTGCACCCTGACTGGAGGAAGCGCTGGGTGTCGGCTCTGGCCGGTCAATATCATCTGCGGCCAGCGAGACCGGATCCTGCCCCTGTGTCTGCGTCAAGGCGGCATCATCGCCGCTCCTCACACTGAAGATGTCGCCGATGCCAAATACACCGCCCCGGCTGAAATACACCGCGATGCCGATTCCAAGCAGAATGGCGATAGCAAAGGCAATAAGGGCAGTGCGCATGGTCAAGCTGCGCGTTCGCCAACTGGCGCGGGAGAAATCGTGACTCTGGTCCATAATGTCCTTCGCGCGACCCGCCGCAGGCTTCGCGCGGCCTGCCGTTTCGGGTAGCGAACCTTAATGGCACATGTCGCGTGCCAAGGCCAATAAGTCCGCGTCATTGGGTTGTGGAGCGCTCTGCACGTTTGCCCAGCGCGGCCCTGCCGCCGTTGCCACGCGCTGCCCGATGCAGGCCAGGTGAATGGCTGACCTGTCGAGGCCGATACGATCAATCTCGGCACCAAAATGCCGCGCCGCCGCCGCACTGTGCAGCAGGACGCACGGCGTGCCGGTGCGCAGGCCAATTTGCGAGCTACCGCTGATCGGCAAAGCGCGGACGTCATACACAGCGCGGCCGGTAATGGTGTGGATGCCGGCATCCAGCTCCACCTTTTCCACCCCGCCAAGGCGCAAGTAGCGCGTCGGTTTGTCATTCTCGTCCAGCACGGCCTGCAACCCGCCTTCACCAATCCGGTCAACCGTAAGGCCCGCCTCGCTCGCGGCATCGGCGGTGGCCTGGCCAACGGCGTGTACCGGCAGATCCATCACCTGCTCCAGCATCTTTCCGCCGTGACGAACGGCATTTGCGCTGCCCAGCAACAGGGCGTCAAAATCAGCCGCCTCCGGCGCCTCCCAGCGCAGCGGCATAACCTCGAACAATGGCAGCCCAACGGCGGCCAGCCCCATATCGCGGGCACTTTGCAGGGTAGATTGCAGACCCGGTTCGGGCCGAATGACGAAAATCATTGATGAATTGCCTTATGAACCGCCGAAAACCGCGGTGATGCCGGAACTTGCCCTTTGCAAAAGATCAGCGGCAAGGCGCGCAGGCGCGTCCTTGTCATCCGCCGCGAAACGCGCTTCCCCCTCAACCCGCTCTTTTCCGGCGGGGCTGAACAGGGCGGCGCGCATGGAAAGCTGGCCATCCTCGAACGTACACCGCACCGCGATGGGGGAATGGCAACTGCCGTCCAGCGCCAGCAGCAGCGCCCGCTCCGCCATGACCTCGGCCTGACTGGGCGCATGGTTCAACACTGACAGCAATTCACGCGCGCGCGCATCATCGGTACGGCACTCTACGGCAATTGCGCCTTGCCCCGGCGCAGGCAGCCAATCTTCCGGATCAAGCGCCACGCCAACGGTTTTCTGACCCAGCCGCATAAGACCGGCAGCGGCAAGGAAGGTGACATCCGCTTCGCCCGCTTCCAGCTTGGCCAGCCGTGTCGCCACGTTGCCGCGGAATGTCACCACCTTGCAATCGGGCCGCTGGTGCAGCGCCTGTGCCGCCCGGCGCGGGGCGCTGGTGCCGATCACCGCGCCCGTTGGCAGGTCGGCCATGCTGGCAGCACCGATCAGCCTGTCGCGCTTGTCTGCACGCGGCAGAATCGCGATCAGGGTGAAGGCGTCCGGGCGGATAGTTTCCACGTCTTTTAACGAGTGGACGCTGGCGTCGATGTCGCCTTCGCCCAGCCACTTGTCGAGTTCTTTCGTCCACAGGGCCTTGCCGCCGATTTCTGCCAGCGGGCGATCCTGTATCTTGTCGCCGCTGGCCTCCACCGGCACCAGTTCCACCGCGTTGCTGTCCCATCCATGCGCTGCGCACAGCCTTGCGCGCGCCTCCTCCGCCTGTGCCAATGCCAGCGGCGAGCGCCGCGTTCCGAGTTTCAAGAGAGGGTGCTGTGTCATGCGTTCGCTTGCCCTAGCGGCGTGAAAGTCTAAGGGGAAGCGGGATGACACTGGTTCTCGGGATCGAAAGCAGCTGCGATGAAACGGCAGCGGCGCTGGTAACGGATGGGCGGGAAATTCTCGCGCAGTCCATCGCCAGTCAGGAGGCGGAGCATTCCCCCTATGGCGGAGTAGTGCCGGAGATCGCCGCACGCGCCCATGCAGAGCGTTTGGCACCGTTGATAGAGCAGGTGCTGCGCAAGGCCGGAAAATCGCTGGATGACTGCGATGCGATCGCCGCCACGGCTGGCCCGGGCCTGATCGGCGGAGTGATGGTTGGCCTTGTCACGGCAAAGGCGCTGGCGATGGCCAGCGACAAGCCACTGCTGGCGATCAATCACCTTGAAGGCCATGCCCTGTCCCCCCGTCTGGCCGACGCTACACTACAGTACCCTTATGCCCTACTGCTGGTGAGCGGCGGACATTGCCAGATCCTGCGCGTGGAAGGCGTTGGAAAATATCAGCGGCTTGCCACCACGATCGACGATGCGCTGGGCGAGGCTTTCGACAAGACAGCCAAGATCCTCGGCCTCGGTTATCCCGGTGGCCCTGCGGTGGAGAAACTGGCACTGGCAGGCGATCCACACGCTGTGCCCCTTCCCCGCCCCCTGCTAAAGAGCAAGGAGCCGCATTTCAGCTTTGCCGGATTGAAAAGTGCGGTGCTGCGTGCCTACGACACCGGCGATTATTCCAAGCCCGATATTGCTGCCAGTTTCCAGCAGGCCGCACTCGATTGCATCCTTGATCGCACCCGCCGCGCGCTATCGGACATGCCGCCGGTTACGGCATTGGTGGTGGCTGGCGGTGTTGCCGCTAACCAGACCATTCGTGACGGTCTGGAAAACTTGGCGAGCGAATTCGATCTGCCGTTCACGGCCCCGCCATTGATGCTGTGTACAGACAATGCTGCGATGATCGCCTGGGCTGGCGTGGAGCGCATCGCGGCGGGTTTTGATCCCGATCCGCTTGACCTGAAGGCCCGGCCCCGCTGGCCCCTTGATCCGAATGCAGAGCCCGCCAGAGGGGCAGGAGTAAAAGCATGACCCAGATTGGCGTAGTTGGAGCAGGCGCATGGGGCACCGCACTGGCGCAGATGCTTGCTGCGGACGGGCGCGATGTATTGCTGTGGGCGCGCGATGACGGGCTGGCAGACGCGATAAACGAAACGCGGTGCAACGGGCTGTATCTGCCTAGCGCCGATCTGGCCCCCTCGATCCGCGCCACCAGCAGCCTGTCGGATATGGGGCCATGCGATATCCTGTTGCTGGTAACTCCGGCGCAGCATCTTGGCACGGTCTTGGGGAACATGGCCTCCTTCCCCCGCGATCTTATCCTGTGTTCAAAGGGTATCGAGCAAAGCACCGGACGCATGATGAATGACGTGGCACAAGCCGCCGCTCCCGATGCGGATATTGCCGTGCTGTCCGGGCCAACATTTGCACATGAGGTGGCAGCGGGCCTTCCGGCCGCAGTCACCCTGGCGTGCGGCGGAGGGGACGCGCAATGGGAGCGGCTGGCACCTGCAACCGCCCGCCCCAACTTCCGGCCCTATTATTCCGCCGATGTCGCCGGCGCTGAAATCGGCGGTGCGGTAAAGAACGTGCTGGCGATCGCCTGCGGGGTGGTGGACGGCCTTGGCCTTGGCCAGAATGCCCGCAATGCCCTGATTACACGGGGTTTTACGGAGATGTTACGTTTTGGCGTGGCGCTGGGTGGCAAGGCAGAGACATTGAACGGGTTATGCGGTCTGGGCGATCTCGTGTTGACCTGCTCATCAACTTCAAGCCGCAATTTCTCCCTTGGCAAGGCGCTGGGCGAAGGTATGAATGCGGCAGAAGCCCTGTCCGACAAGCGTACCGTAGCCGAAGGAGCACATACCGCGCCCGTGCTGCGCGAACTGGCGCAAAAGCATGGCGTGTCCATGCCCATAACGGACGCCGTGAACGCCTTGCTGGATGGTGAGGCCGCGCGGGATGTTGTCCAAGGTTTGCTTGCGCGGCCGCTGAAGGCCGAGAGGCATCAGGCTTGAACAAGCTGGACGCACGAGAAGAGGAGGCAAGCAAGCCTGGCGGCGATATCGCTGCGCTTGCAAAGGGCGGGCGCACCAACGTGCTGGGCTTTGGCCTGCGGCTGCTGGCTCGGCTGCCCTTCCTGTTTATCGCCGGACAACTCTACGGGGCAGAAGCGCTGGGCATTTACGCCTATGCGTTGCTGGTGGTGGAGCTGACCGCGCTGGTCTGCTCCATCGGAGAGAAGCGCGGACTGGCGCAGCGCCTGCGCGAGGACGACGGCATTGCTACCAACCTGATCGCCGATTCCATGCTGGTGGCACTGGTGTTCTCATGCATAGCCGCAGCAGTCTTCTTCCTGTTCCCCGCGCCATTGTTTCCCAACGGCATGAGCAGCGATCTGGATCGGTGGATCGTATTGGCCATTCCCGGCTATGCGCTGACGGAAATCGTGCTGGCGGCGCAGGCCTACAAGTACGATATCGGCACAACGGTGCGCGCCCGCGCCGTGGTGGAACCGTGGACTATTTCCATCCTTGCAGGCGCCTTCTGGTTCGTGCCTGCCATTGGTGATGCGGGGCTGACAATGGCCTATCTCGCCTCAATCTTTGCCGGATTGCTGACGGCGCTCGTGCCGTTTTTCAAGACCTATGGAATGCCCAGTAACTGGGTGCCGCATCCCGCACGCATCGGCGCGATGGTGGTGCGCGCCCTGCCACTGGCCATTACCGACGCGATCGAATGGGGCACACGGCGCGTCGATCTGCTGATCCTGGGATGGTTTGCCGGTCCGGTGGCGCTGGGCATTTACTGGATGGCGCAACAGGTCGCCAGCCTTCCACAAAAGCTGAAAACCAGTTTCGAGCCGATCCTTGGCCCGGTAATAACGGCCAAGCTGAAGGAAAAAGACTATGCCGCGATAGCCCGCCAGGTCTGCCAGGTGGGTTTCTGGATCGTGGCCGCACAGGCAGGCATTGCACTGGCGCTGGGCATACCGGGTGAGGCGCTGATGGGCCTGGTGGGCGATGCGGGCGAATTTGTGCCGGGCACTCCCGCGCTTGCCTTCCTGCTGGCAGCAGAAGTGGTGGCTGCCACTGCCGTCGTTTCTGAAGCGGCGCTGATCTATATGGCGCGGGTTCGCAATTTGTGGGTCTCCATCGCTACAATCGTGTTTCAGGCATTGTTGACGGTGGCAGCGATGCTGGTGATCGACAGGCTGGATTTCGCCGATCCGCAACGGGCCGATATCTGGCGTGCAGCGGCAGCCGCCGGCGCACTGATGGTGGCGCTGGGCATCGCGTCGCTGGTGAAGGCCGTGATGCTGGGCAAGATTTTGGGCCATTCGATCAACAACTGGCGCTGGGCGCTGGTGTGGGCTGCGGCTGCTGCGGTTGTTGTCGGCCAGCTAATTATCCTTGTGCCGGAATGCGCCGAGCGGGCGCTGGGCATCCCTGCGATCATCGGCGTCTACGGCTACATTATCTG